>NZ_JBGUAW010000003.1:300000-376875 GCF_041821045.1 Thiohalorhabdus sp. Cl-TMA
GCCGCCAACGCCATAGTAATCAAGCGGGGCAGCGGCCAGGGCTTCTCCGGGGTGGAGAACCCGCTGTTCACCGCCGACAACACCCGCATCCTGTTCCGGGATGCCCTGGAAGGGGCCTCGGATCTGGTGCAGGCCCTGAAGCAGGCATGAGCGGGGCGGAGCGGAAGCCGGCCGATGGGCCGTGCCGTACGGTGCGGGGCCTCGGCTGGGGCTTCCGCTCCGCCGCCTGCTGCCTGGCCGCGGCGTCCCTGTTCGGGCTGGCCGCGGGGTGCACGTCCGTGAAGCTGCTGAACGCCGACCCGCCGCGGGTCTCGGTGGTGAGCCTGAAGGCCGCCGAGCTGTCCCTGATCGAGCAGCGCTTCATCGTGGCCGTCCGGGTGCGCAATCCCAACGGCTTCGCCCTGCCCATCGCGGGGCTGGATTACCAGCTGGCCCTGAATGGCGAGGAGTTCGCCTCCGGCGCCACGGACCGTGGGATGGAGGTGCCCGCCTTCGGCGAGCGGGTGGTACCCGTGCCTATTACCAGCACCCTGCTGACGAGCTTCAACCGGATCCAGCGCTGGCGGCGGAATTCCCCGGAGATGCTGGAATACCGGCTCAGCGGCCAGGTGCGTCTGGCCGGCTCCTCCGCCGTGCTGCCCTTCGAGCGGTCGGGTGCCGTGGACCTGAACGGCAAGGGCGGCGCGGAGCCGGGCGCGCAGACCCTGCCGGCCTGGCGCCGCGCCCTGTCCCCCATCCTGGCGGGTGAGTAGGAGCGGAGCCGCCGGGCGGGTCAGGCGGGCAGCGCCTTGGGGGCCGCGGCGGTGAGGTTCTCGGGCTCGCCGTCGGTTACGTGGACGTCATCCTCCAGGCGGACGCCGATTCCGCGCAGCTCCGGACGCACGTCCTCGGCGTCCGGCGGGATGTACATGCCCGGCTCCACGGTGAGGACCATGCCCGGCTCCAGGGTCCGCCAGTGGTCGGCGGCCACCTTGTAGCGGCCCACGTCGTGGACGTCCAGGCCGAGCCAGTGGCCGGTGCGGTGCATGTAGAAATCGCGGAACTCGCCGCGCTCGATGAGGCCGTCCACCTCGCCCTCCAGCAGGCCCAGGTCCACCATGCCCCGAACCAGGACGCGTAGCGCCGCCTGGTGGTAATCGTCGAAGGTCCGGCCCGGACGCACCTCGTCGATGGCGGTCTTCTGGGCCTCGGCGACGATGTTCCAGACCTCGCGCTGGGCGCCGGTCACCGCGTCGCCCACCGGGAAGGTGCGGGTGATGTCCGCGGCGTAGCCCTCCACCTCGCAGCCGGCGTCGATGAGCAGCAGGTCGCCGTCGCTGAGCGGTGCCCGGTTCTCCGTGTAGTGCAGGACGCAGGCGTTGGCCCCGCCGGCCACGATGGAGGGGTAGGCGGGGCGCTCCGCGCCGTTGTAGTGGAAGACGTACTCCATCTCCGCCTGGATCTGGTACTCGGACATGCCCGGCCGGCAGACCTCTTGGGCGCGCCGGTGGGCCTCGGCCGAGATGCGGGCGGCCTCGCGCATGCGATCCAGCTCCTCGGGCCCCTTGATGAGGCGCATCTCGTGGAGCAGGTCCTCCACGTCCACCAGCTCCCCCGGGGCGCGCACCCCGGCGCGCTCCTTGGCCCGGGTGGCGTTGAGCCAGCCGGTGACCCTGGCGTCGAAGGCGCTGTCACGCCCGAAATGCACGTACAGGCGCTCCCGGTCCGCCAGCAGCTCCGGCAGGACGTCGTCCAGCTCCTCCAGAGAGTAGGCCTTGTCGGCGCCGTAGTCCCGTTCAGCTCCCGCCACGCCGGCGCGGATACCCGTCCAGACCTCCTTGGCGGGGTCCTTGGGGGGCACGAAGAGCAGGTAGCGGTGCTCCGGATGGTCGGGGACCAGCACCGCCACGGCGTCCGGTTCGGTGAAGCCGGTGAGGTAGAGGAAGTCCGAGTTGGCGCGGAACGGGTATTCCACGTCGCGGTTGCGCAGGCTCACCGAGGCATTGGGCAGGATGGCGACCCCGCCCCCCATGCGCTCCATGAGCCGCTCACGACGCTGCGCGAATATCTGTCTGTCCATGGCTGATACCTTCCGTTATGCCGACCATGGCCCGGCCGGGACAGGTGGCGTACTATTGGCCCCGCGCTTCACAGCCCGAGAGGACAGGACATGAATATCTATATCCAGCTCGAGCCGCTGCTGGCCCTGGTTGCCGGCCTGGCCGCCCTCGTTGTGCCCGCCAAGCTGGGAACCCGGATTATCGGTGCCTATCTGGTGGCCATTGCCGTATTGGAGCTGCTGAACATCACGTAGGTTCGCCGGACGGGCGGGGCGTACGCCGTTCGGGACTGGACGGCCCACGCGTTCGCGGACGGAGCGCCTTCGGCCTAGCCGGCGTAGCCGCGCACCACCTCGGCCACCTCCGCGGGGTATTCGTCCTGCTGGACCTGTTTGGCCGCCTCGGCGAAGAAGGCCGCCGCGTCGTCGGGCAATCGTTCTTGCAGCTGATCGAACGCCTGCCGGATGCCCTCGGGATCCTGCCCGCGCACCGCCACGATCCCCTCGTTCATCAGCAGGATCCGCCACGCCCGGTGGGGGTTGGCGGTTTCCAGGTCGGCCTTGATGTCGGCGCTGGCGTGGTCGGCCACCCGCTGCATCATGGTCCGGATGCGGCGCAGCTCCTCGGCGTCCGCGGTCTGATTGGCCACTAGGCCGAGGCCGTTGACCACCATGTCGATGTGCTGGATGGAGGCGTTCCAGGAGGCCAGCCACATGGCCACGGCGATGGCCACCTGCTGCAGCTCGGCGGTGGTGTCCGGAAGCTCCAGGCGCTCGCTGTACACCCCCAGATCGTGCAGGAAGTTCATGGCATGGTTGCCGATCTTCTCGGCTTCCCCTTCCTCCTGCATGGGCGGCGTCGGGTCGTCGGCGGGGTTGCGCTCCAGGATCTCCAGGAGCTGCCGGATGGCCTCCACCAGGTCCGGCGGGGTCACCTGCTCGCCGGTGGCCAGGTCCGAGCGCTCGTAGGCCTCGGTGATGGCCGTGCCCGCCTGGACGAACCGGTTGCGGGCGGTGGGCATGCTGCTATCGAAAACCATGGAACGGCTCCCGTGGGCTTGCGGATCGTACAGGGTGCGCCCCGAAGGGCGCCGGTAAGGCTTAGACCGTTTCCACCAGGCGTTGGATGCGGTCCAGGTTGTCCATTGCGGCCTGCCGGCCCGCCTCCAGGGCCTCGCGGCCCCGGTAGAATTCCAGCGTGCCCATGCCCGGAACCACGGGCTTGAGGGTGAGGTCGGGCGGACTGGCCGCTACCCGCCAGCTTACCAGCTGGGCCTGGGTGATCTGTACGGCGCGGCGCAGGTTGCTGATGAGGGCGGGACCGCTGGATTCTTCCTGCGGCTCGTGGAAGGGGTCCGGGTCGTCGGGCTGCTCCTCCCGGCCCAGGGCGCCCGGATGGACGGCCACCGCCACCACCGGTCCGCCGAACAGCCGCCGGGCCACGTCCACGGGGAGCGGATTGACCAGCCCGCCGTCTCCCAGAAGCCGGCCGTTCACCCGGAAAGGCTTGATGAGCCCGGGCAGGGCGATGCTGGCCCGCACGGCCTCCACGAGCCCGCCCTCGTCCAGGACCACCTCGTCGCCGCGCACCATATCGGTGGCCACCGCCCGCAGCTGCGGGTCGCAGTCGGCGAAGGTGGCCTTCCCAAGCCGCTCGCGCAGGTAGGATTCAATGTTGCGCCCGGAGGTGAGCGCGCCTCCTTCCAGGCTCGGCCAGAAGAGCTTGAAGGTGGCCATCCAGTCCATTTCCCGGGCCATGTCCTCGATCCGGTCCGGGCCCAGGCCCACGCAGTAGAAGGCGCCGATCTCGGCGCCGATGCTGGTTCCAACCACGGCCCGCACCGGGATCCCGGCGTCGGCCAGCGTGGCCAGGACCCCCGCATGAGCGAGCCCCCGGGCACCGCCGCCGCCTAGGGCGAGGGTGATTCCGGGGGCCGTTCCGGGCGCGCGCGTTTCGGGCAATCCGCTCCCCGGGGCCGCGGGCCCGATCAGAAGGCCAGGGTGAGGCCGCCGAAGGGACCGCTGAACTGGGCGTCCATCACCAGGTCGCTGCTGTTGTCATCGTACTTGAGGCCCACCTCCCGGTAGCCGCCGCGGATCTGCAGAGGGCCCATCTGATAGCCGATCTCGGCGGTGACATCCCGGTAGTTGTTGCCGTCGTAGCCGATGCCGTTGGCCTTCACTACAGCGATCAGGGGGATCAGGGGGAAGTCCACGCGCGCCTCGGCCTTGGCCACGGGCAGCGTAACCTCGGCGGTGGCGGTCTCGTTACCCACCTTACCCTCGGCGTCCAGCCGGGTGGCGCCCAGGCCGAGGCCGATGTCCACCACCGGCAGCGGCACGGAGAACATGGCGCTGCCGTGCAGCATGGTCATGTCGAAGCTGGTGTCCTGGCCGGAGGCGGTAAAGTTCCGGTTGCCGAAGGTGAAGCTGCGGTCGCCCGTGCTTCCCGTGTAGGAGAGGTCGGTGTGCTCCACCTCCAGGGTGACGAAGGGGATGGCGGCGCGGGCGTAGAAGCTCGGCGTCCATTCCTTTTCGAAGCCCAGATCGTCCTGGACGTCCAGGTCGCGGCCGTTGTAGGCCATCTCGCCACCGGGATTGGCGTACCAGTAGCGGGCGCCCGCCTCGATGTCCACGAGGGGGAGGGCATGTGCGGAGCCGGCCGTCAGGCAGAGCGCGGCGGCGGTGACTAGCGTGCGGATTCGAACCATTGCTGGGTTCCCCTTTTGCAGCGCGTTATATTGGGGCCCAAGCCTATCAGATGCCGCGGGCGGGAGGCATGAATCTCTTCACATCCGGTCCGCGTACGCCGGACGGACACCGAGACTAAGGGGACAGGAGGCCATGGATCGGATCCCCGAGCCGGAGCTGATGGATGAGCCCGAACAGGCGCGGGCCTACGCCGATGCCGATTTCGAGGCGGTGAACGCGGGGTTCGTGGCGGACTTCCAGCGGCGCTTCCCCGCGCTGGCGGACGGCCGTCCGCTCCTGCTGGATCTTGGCTGCGGCCCCGGGGATATCCCGCTGCGCCTGGCGCGGGCCCTGCCCGGCGCGCGGGTCGAGGCGGTGGACGGCTCCGGGGCCATGCTCGCCCTGGCGCGGCGGGCCGTTTCCGGCGCGCCGGAGGAATCCCGCATTACCCTGGTGGAGCGCACCCTGCAGGCGCTGGAGCCCCGGTCCGAGGCCATCCACGCGGTGGTTTCCAACAGCCTGCTCCACCACCTCCATCACGGGCCCGACCTCTGGGAGGCCATCAAGCGGGTGGCGGGACCGGGCGCCGCCGTCTACGTCATGGATCTGCGGCGCCCCGAAAGCCGGGAGCGGGCGGCGGAGATCGTGGCGGAGTACGCGGCCGGCGAGCCCGAGCAGCTCCGCACCGATTTCCACAACTCCCTGCTCGCCGCGTTCACGCCCGAAGAGGTGCGGACCCAGCTCCAAGCCGCCGGTCTGGACGGATTGGAGGTGGAGGCCGTGAGCGACCGGCATTTGCTGGTGGCGGGTACGCTCTAGGGAGACACCGCGGGGCGGCGGTCAGGCCAGGCAGGTCTCGAAGGGCTCGGGGAGCGGGCCTTCGGCGATGCGGCGGCCCAGCACGAGGCCATCCTCGCGGCCCCGGGGGCCGGGATAGTAATCGGGCCGCTCGCCGATCTGCTGGAAGCCCTCGGTCTCATAGAGCCGCCGTGCCCGGCCGTTGGAGACCCGCACCTCCAGGAAGACGTCCTCGGCCCCGGCGTCGCGGGCGGTGTGCAAGAGGTGGCGCAGGAACGCCCGGCCCAGGCCGTGGCCGCGGAGGCTGGTGCATATGCACAGGTTCAGGATCTCCGCCTCCGGGCCGGCCACGCTCAGGATGGCGTGGCCGGCGATCTCGCCGTTCACCTCCAGGACCCGGCAGCGGTAGCCGGAGCCCAGGCTGGCCCGCAGCATGTCTGCGTTCCAGGCGGAGTAGTGGCAGCGGGCCTCGTTGACCACCACCACGGGCAGGTCGGCGATGCCCATGGCGCGGAAGCGGCATTCTCCCGGCCCCGGCGGGGCGGGGGGCGTCTGCGTCCGTTCAGCGGAAATCCTCTTCCTCCAGTACCTCGCGAAGCGCCACGGCGCTGTTGTGCGTGGTGTCCTTGGTGGCGAACAGCAGGGTGACCGGCCCGGAGTGGGCGCGCTCCCGCAGGTCCGACAGCAGGCCGGGGCGTCCGGCGAGCTCTTTCCGGTAGCGGCGCTTGAACTCCGGCCACTTCTCCGGGTCGTGGCCGAACCATTTGCGCAGCTCCGGGCTCGGCGCGATTTCCTTGAGCCAGTCGTCCAGCCGGGCTTCGTCCTTGCGCATGCCGCGGGGCCAGATCCGCTCCACGAGTATGCGCTGGCCGTCGCCGGGCTCGGCGGTCTCGTAGATGCGCTTGAGGCGGAATTCGCCCATGGGCCCCTCCTTTGCCGGCCGGGCCAGCATTGCGGGGAGGAAAAGGGTACCCTAGTGCACCCGGGGGCGGGCAAGTAACCGGGGAGAATACCCAGGGGTCGCGCCATGGAGATCAGGGACACCGGCCAGCGCCGCATCCTCCACTGCGACATGGACAGCTTCTTCGCCGCGGTGCACATGCGTGACGAGCCGCACCTGCGGGAGGTGCCCCTGGTGATCGGCGGCGATCCGGACGGTCGGGGAGTGGTGTCCACCGCCAACTACGCGGCCCGGGAATACGGCATCCACTCGGCCCAGCCCGCCGCCACCGCCAAGCGCCTCTGCCCCCATGCCGTGTTCCTGCGTCCGGAGCTGGAGCGCTATCGGCGGGAGTCCCGCCGTATCATGGACATCTTCCGGGATTTCACCGAGATCGTGGAGCCGGCCTCCCTGGACGAGGCCTACCTGGAGGTCACCGGACGCCTCGGCCCCTACGGCTCGGCCACCGCCGTGGCCGAGGCCATCCGCGCCCGCGTCCGGGAGGAGACCGGTCTTACCGTCAGCATCGGGGTCTCCAATTCCCGTCTGGTGGCCAAGATCGCCAGCGATTGGGACAAGCCCGACGGGCTGACCGTGGTCCGGCCGGCACGGGTCCCCGAATTCCTGGCGCCGCTGCCGGTACGCAAGCTGCACGGCGTGGGACCCGCCACCGGGGAGGTACTGTCCGGCATGGGCATCACCACGGTGGACGACCTGCGGGCGCGCTCCCGGGAGGAGCTCGCCGGGGCCCTGGGCCAGTTCGGCGTGACGCTGCACGATTTCTCCCGGGGCATCGATCCCCGCCCGGTGGGGATTCCCCGGGAGCGCAAGAGCCTCGGCGTGGAGGACACCTTCCAGCGCGACATCGGCGACCTGGCCGAGATGGACCGCCGCCTGACCGCAATGGCCGGACACGTGGCGGAGCAGCTGTCCGCCAAGGAGCTCCGCGGCCGGACCATAACCGCCAAGGTGCGCTTCCCCGACTTCCGCACCCTGACCCGCAGCCAGACCCTGGAGCGTCCCAGCCAGGATCCGGAGGAGATCGCCTTCTGGGCGTGTCAGCTTCTCCGGCGGACGGAGGCCGGACACCGTCCAGTGCGTCTGCTGGGCGTCACCGTCAGCAATCTGGAGGACAATGCGGGCGCACCGGAACAATTCTCCCTCTTCGGTTCCCAGAACGGGCTCTGACAAGTATCGTGGGCTCTCCTTCAGGGTGGCGGGTAAGGGGGAAGCCATGAACCACATCCTGATCATCGTCGGACATCCCAGTCCGGACAGCTTCAACGCGGCCCTCACCCAGACGGCCAAGGCCGCCATCAGCGACGCCGGCGGACAATACCTGGTCCACGATCCGTACCAGGACGGCTTCGATCCGGTGCTATCCTTCCGCAAGAGCAGCGATCCGCTCACCAAGCGCTATACCCGCGACCTGAAAGAGGTGGGAGGCTATATCGTCATCCACCCCGACTGGTGGGGGCAGCCGCCTGCCATGCTGAAGGGGTACCTGGACCTGGTCTTCCAGGACAACGTCGCGTATCACTATCCCGAAGGCGGCGGGAGGTCTCCCGAGGGTCTGCTTTCCGGCACCGCGGCCCTGGTCCTGAACACCTCGAACACCGCCCCCGAGGAGGAGCGGGATCGCTTCGGGGGCACGCTGGAGCATATCTGGAGGGACTGCGTGTTCGGACCCTGCGGCGTGGGCAGTGTCCAACGCCGCGTGTTCGGACCCGTGGCGGACAGCACCGAGGAGGGCCGGACGCAGTGGCTCGGCGAGGCGCGCGAGCTGGTGGCCGATTACGTGGCGCGCAATCATCTGGTGGGCACGGTTTCCTGACCGCCTCCGGCGGATCGGCGGCCCGGACCCCATTTCCGCACGGGCTGACTGCTTGCAACCGGGCCCGGGGGCGGGTATTTTCCCGTTTTCAACATGCAATAGGCGATAGTGCATTCATGCAGCCGGTTCTTTCCGTTTCCATTCGACGCCGCTGGTGGCGCCTGGCCGAGCCAGGCGGGGACTTGCGCGTCGTGAGGAAGGGGGTGTGACGGCCGGCTGACAGCCTGACCCGCATACCATCTCGATAAGCCGCAGGTCCTCGTCGCGAGGACCTGCGGCTTTTTTTTGCCCTTTCAAAGACGGTGCGGAGAACGAGCCACGGCATGGAGAATCAGCGAGGCGGGCCCGGCAGCGGTCTCCTGGTCGCGGACAGGGTCGGGCGCGGCGCTGGGGATGGCTGGAGGTGGCCACGAGGCCGCTGCCTTCCTTCGAGCGAAGCTTCGTCTTCTACGAGAAAGCGGGCTTCACGGTGGCCCGGTGCCGAAGGTGAAAAAGGTGAAACCGGCTCCGTAGCTCCGAGCCGGTAGCCAAGCACAAGGGAATGAAAATGGCTTTTGACCTGAAAGATATCGTCCCGTTCGGGCGCTCTTACCGGGAGTACGTCGATATGTTCGCCCTCGGCGAGTCCGAGCTTGCCGGGCACGTCCTGGACTGTGGCGGCGGTCCGGCCGCCTTCAACGCCGAGCTGGCCCGCCGCGGCGGCTCCGTGGTATCGGCGGATCCCGTCTATGGCTTCGGAAGGGAGGCCATTCGCGCGCGCATCGACGAGGTGGTGCCGGAGATGGTGGCCCAGCTCCACAGGAACCGGGCCAAGTTCCGCTGGGACCGGAGCGGGAGCCCGGAAGAGCTGGTGGCGCGGCGGCGCGCGGCCATGGAAACCTTCCTGGCTGATTACGCGGCGGGGCTGGAGGCGGGCCGCTACGTGGAGGCCTCTCTGCCGGAACTGCCTTTCGAGCCGGGCCGGTTCGACCTGGCCCTGGTCTCCCATCTGCTGTTCCTCTATGGGGACCATCTGGGCCGCGACTTCCACATCCGGGCGCTAAAGGAGCTGGCGGGGCAGGCCCGGGAGGTGCGGGTGTTCCCGCTCGCGGACCTCAATGCGCGCCGCTCTCCCCATCTTGAGCCGGTCCGGCGGGCGTTGGATAGGGCCGGGCTGGCCAGCGAGGCGGTGAAGGTGTCCTATGAATCCCAGAAGGGCGTAAACCGGATGCTGCGCATCCGGGCGGTGGAGGGGTAGGGCCGTGGTCGCGCCCATCGGTACAGGAGTCAGGCCGTGGAAGTGGTGATCCAGGAGGAGGAGACCGGCTGCGGCCTGGCCTGCGTGGCCATGCTGGCCGGGGAAAGCTACGAAGCCGTACGGCGCACGGCGGCGGGTATGGGGATCCGGGCGACGGATGAGGCGCTCTGGTCGGATACGGCCTACGTCCGGCGACTGCTGCGCCATTACGGCATCGAGACGCGGCCGGGGGAAGCCCCCTTCACGGGTTGGGCGGAATTGCCCGCACGGGCGCTGCTCGCCACCAAGCTCCACTATGACCGGGGCCGGCCCTTCTGGCACTGGGTGGTGTTCGTTCGGGAGCCAGAAGGCCCGGTGGTGCTGGATCCGGCGCCGTATCTGGCCGGGAACAGGCGCACGGATACGGAAGCAATCACGCCGGCGTGGTTCATCCCCATCCCCACGGCTAGGGTGCCGGAGCCCGGCTGAAGCCCCCATGCCCAGCCTCTTTAATCCGCATTCGCCTTCGTGGCGTACTCGGAGGTTCGGCGTTAATAGGCGTGCTCCCGGAAGATGGGATCGATGTCGCCGTGCCAGTCATTGTGGAACTCGTCGAGCAGGAGCTCGGCGGGGGTGCGACCGTTGTCCACCACCTCGAAGAGGTCGGCGAGGAAGACCCGCTCGTCCTGCCCGCTGTCGTTGCGGCGATCGATGCGGCGCAGACCGGCCTCGGCGATGTTCAGCACCTCGCGGGCGATGTCCCGTACCGACCGGCCGCGGATCTCGGCGTTCAGGGCCTTGTGCGGGACCTCGGCGCGCAGGCGCCAGCGCTCTTCCGCCGTCCACTCCTTGACCAGGTCCCAGGCGGCGTCCAGCGCAGTGGTGTCGTAGAGGAGCCCCTTCCACAGGGCGGGCAGGGCGCACAGTCGGCCCCAGGGCCCGCCGTCGGCGCCGCGCATCTCCAGGAAGTGCTTGAGGCGCACCTCGGGGAACAGCGTGGTGAGGTGGGTCTCCCAGTCGTCCAGCGTGGGGTACTCCCCGGGCAGTGCGGGCAGCCGGCCGGCCATGAAGTCCCGGAAGGACTGCCCGGCGGCGTCCACGGCCACGCCGTCCCGCACCACGAGCAGCATGGGCACATCGAGGGCGTAGTCCACGTAGCGCTCGAAGCCCATCCCCGACTCGAACACGAAGGGCAGGTCCCCGCAGCGGTCGGGATCCGTATCCATCCAAACCGAGGAGCGGTAGCTCAGATAGCCGTTGGGGCGCCCCTCCGTGAAGGGGGAGTTGGCGAACAGGGCCGTGGCCACCGGCTGCAGGGCCAGCCCGACGCGGAACTTGCGGATCATGTCCGCCTCCGAGTCGAAATCCAGGTTGGCCTGCACGGTGGCGGTGCGGTACATCATCTCCAGGGCGTGGCCGCCCCGCGTCGGCATGTACCGGGTCATGATCCGGTAGCGCTTCTTCGGCATCTGCGGGATGTCGGCGAGCCGCCATTTCGGCTGGAAGCCCACGCCGAGGAAGGCCACCCCGAGCGGGTCGGCCACCTCCTTCACCTCCTTGAGGTGCTCGTTCACCTCGCAGCAGGTATCGTGGAGGGAATCGAGTGGCTCCCCAGAGAGCTCCACCTGCCCGCCGGGCTCCAGCGTCACCGAGCCCTTGCCCATCTTGAGGCCCACGACCCGGCCGCCCTCCTCCATGGGCTGCCAGCCGAAGCGGGTCAGGCCCCGGAGCACGGCCTCGATGCCCCGTTCGCCTTCGAAGGCCAGAGGGCGTAGGGTATCCACCTCGAAGCCGAACTTCTCGTGCTCGGTGCCGATGCGCCAGGCCGAACTGGGCTTGGCGCCGGATTCCAGGTAGCGGACCAACTGGTCGCGGGAGGTGACGGTTTCGTCGGAGGCCGGTGCCGGGCGGCCGCTGGACTGGGACAAGGCGGTCTTCCTTGGTCGGATGAGAGGCCGAGGGAGGGCTTACCGAATGGTCATTCTGCCCCCTCCCGCCGGACTCTTCAATGCGGCGGCTATTCCAGGCCGCGCAGGATCCGGTAGAGCGCGGTGAAATCCTGCAGCTCTTCAAGGAGCGGGTCGGGGTCGGAGCGTTCCGTTCCCACCGTGCGGCCCAGGTCCAGCCCGCCGGTCTTGAGCCGCATCTTGTGCAGGCGCTGCTCCCAGAATTCATCGTCGGCCACCGCTTCCGGCGGTGCTTCGGTGAACTTCCAGTCCTGGAAATTTCCCAGCCGCATGGCCGGCCGGCGCGCGTCCAGGCGGTCCGCCATGGCGGGCCGGTTCTCCCAGGACTCCTGCTTGCAGACCACCTGGGTGTGGATGCCGAAGCGGCTGATGGCCACGCCCACGTAGGGATACTTCTTGTACCCGCGCTTTTCCGGCCCGAAGGCCACCCAGGTATCCTCGGGGGGATTCACGCTGCGCCGGGCGTGCTTGGCCACGTGCGCGAACATGGGCTCGCCGGTCTGGGCAGCCAGCGGGCCCGCCAGCTCCTCGCCCAGCTCCTTGAGGCGCGGATGGATGGATTCCCGGATGGCCCCCATGCGCTCCTCGAATCCGGGAATGGCGAATATCTCTAGATCCTCGGGGGAAAACTTGGGCATGCCAGATGCTCCTGCGCGCAAGCGAAACAAGATCCCGGGCAACTGCCGGTCCCAGGGTGCCCGGTAGCCTATCATGAATGATCGGCCGCTCCAGCCGGACAGGGCGGACACGTCCGAGCGCTCTGAAGCGGGGGTGGTGCGGGTGGCCGTTCCCGTGCCCCTGCGCCGGCTGTTCGACTATCTGCCGCCTGAAACGGGCCCCGCGCCCGTTCCGGGTGTCCGGGTCCGAGTGCCGTTCCGGGGCGGGGACCGGATCGGCGTGGTGGTGGCGGTGGAGGCCCATGCCCGGGTGGAGCAGGGGCGCCTCAAGCGGGTGGCGGAGACACTGGACACGGAGCCCCTCTGGCCGGCGCCCCTGTTCGCGCTCCTGCACTGGGCCGCCGGCTATTACCACCATCCGGAGGGGGAGGTGTTCGACGCCGCCCTGCCCGGCGTCCTGGGCCGGGGCGGTCAGCCACCCGAGCCGCCGCGCCTGTGGGGCCTTACCGGTGCCGGCCGGGAAGTGGATCCCGTCGGCCTGGCCCGGGCGCCCCGTCAGCAGGCGCTCCTGGAGGCCCTGCAGGACGGTCCCCTCTCCGAGGCGGAGCTGCGCACGGTTGCGCCCAACCTGCGTCCGCCGCTGGGCCGCCTTGCCGAGCGGGGCTGGATCGAGGCCCGGGCCGGGGCCCGAGTGTCCGAGCCCACCGTGGAGCCGGAGCCCGGCCCCGAGCTCAACCCGGCCCAGGCCGAGGCGGTGGCGCGCATCAAGGCGGCGGAGGGGTTTGCCGCCTTCCTTCTGGAGGGCGTCACCGGCAGCGGCAAGACGGAGGTGTACTTCCACGCCATACGGCCGGTGCTGGACCGGGGGGAGCAGGTGCTGGTGCTGGTTCCGGAGATTGCCCTGACGCCCCAGCTCCTGGCCCGCTTCCGCCGCCGCCTGACGCCGCGCCTGACGGTCCTGCATTCGGGCCTGGCGGAGGGAGAGCGGCTCGCCGGCTGGGAGGCGGCGCGCTCGGGGGAGGCGCAGGTGGTAATCGGCACCCGCTCCGCCGTCTTCACGCCTCTGGCCAATCCGGGCCTGATCGTCATCGACGAGGAGCACGACCCGAGCTTCAAGCAGCAGGAGGGCTTCCGCTACCACGGGCGGGACCTGGCCCTGGCACGCGGTGCCCGGGAAGCGGTGCCGGTGGTCATGGGTACGGCCACGCCCAGCCTGGAGAGCCTGTACAACGCGGAGCGGGGTCGCTTCCAGCGTCTCCACCTGCCCGAGCGCGCCGGGGGGGCGCAGCTCCCGGGGATCGACCTCCTCGACATGCGCGGGGTGGCCGAGGATGGCGGCCTGGCGCCCGCCTTGCTGCGGGAGGTGGTGGCCACCGTGGAGCGCGGCGAGCAGGCCCTGCTGTTCCTCAATCGGCGCGGGTATGCCCCGGTGCTGTTGTGTCCCGGCTGCGGCTGGACGCAGGAGTGCCCCCATTGCGACCGCCCCATGACCTTCCACCGCAGCAGGCGGCTACTGCTCTGCCACCTGTGCGGACACCACGGGCCGGTGCCCGTGCAGTGTCCGGAGGCGGACTGTGGCAATCCGGACCTGCAGACGGTGGGGTACGGCGTGGAGCAGGTGGAGCAGGCCCTGGCTCGCCACCTACCCGATGCCCGCGTGGTCCGAGTGGACCGCGACACCACCCGCCGCAAGGGCAGCCTGGAGAGTAAGCTGGACGCCATCCAGTCGGGCCAGGCACAGGTGATCGTCGGTACTCAGATGGTGGTCAAGGGCCACCATTTTCCGGGTGTCACCCTGGTTGGGGTGGTGGCCGCCGATGGCGGGCTCTACTCGGCGGATTTCCGCGCCCGCGAGCGCCTGTTCCAGCAGATCCTGCAGGTGGCGGGCCGGGCCGGGCGCGCCGAGCGGCCCGGCAGGGTCTGGGTGCAGACCTTCCACCCCGAGCACCCGGTGTTCGAGCCTTTGAAGGCCCATGACTACAATGCCTTTGCCGAGATGGAGCTGGCCGAGCGGCGGGCGGCGATCCTGCCGCCCTTCGCGCCCCTGGCCCTGCTGCGCAGCGAAGCCCCGGACGCCGACGCCGCCAACGGCTTCCTGGAGGCCGCCCGGGAGATGGGGCGGAGCCAGGGAGTGGAGGGCGTCCGGTTCCTGGGGCCCGCGCCGGCGCCGGTAGAGCGGCTGGAGGGGCGCAGCCGCGCCCAGCTTCTGGTTACCGCCCCGGACCGCAAAGCCCTGCATCGAGCCCTCGCGCCCTGGGCGCCGGGCCTGGAATCCATTCCGGCCGGAAGGGACCTGCGCTGGTCACTGGACGTGGACCCGGCGGACCTGTTTTGAGCGGTATCCGAAACGGCCGGGAAACGCCGAGGAGCCAATAAGCCAAGGAGGGTAATGCCCGAAACGCCGTGAGAAGGTGTCCGATTGGGCCAGCATTTGCTTCTCAGGCCGGTTCTCCGGGCTCCTCGGCTTTTCTTTTCCTTGGCGTTTCCTGTTTACGTTAATTCCCGGAAAAGGAGCCCCCGTGCCTCTAGCCGAGCCGACTCCCGAGACGCTCACCAACCCCCTGACCCGCTACTTGCTGGCTACGCGCCCGGCATTCCTGTCGGCGGCGGTCCTGGCGGTGCTGGTGGGTCTGGCGGCCGCGCGCCCGGAGGGCGGTCTGGAGGTCATCCCCGCCCTGCTCACCCTGCTCGGGGCGGTCCTCGTCCATGCGGGGGTGAATGTCCTGAACGATTACTATGACGCCCTGTCCGGAAGCGACGGTCGGAATACGGAGCGCCTGTTCCCCTATACGGGAGGCAGCCGGTTCATCCAGAACGGGGTCCTGTCGCCCGCTGCGACGGCGCGCTTCGGCTGGGGCCTGCTGGCGGCGGCCGCGGGTATCGGTCTGGGGCTGGTCCAGCGGGCGGGTCCGGGGCTGCTGGCGGTGGGGGCCGCCGGCCTTCTGGTGGGCTGGGGCTATTCCGCGCGCTGGATCCGGCTCAGCGGCCGGGGACTGGGAGAGCTGGCCGTGCTGCTGGGGTTCGGGGTGCTCATCCCGGTGGGGACGGGCTGGGTCCAGCGGGGCGGGCTGGTTCCTGAATCCCTGCTGGCCGGTGTCCCCTTCGGGCTGCTCGCCCTCGACCTGCTGTTCATGAACCAATTCCCCGATTACCGGGCCGATGCCGCCACCGGCAAGCACCACTGGGTGGTGCGGCTGGGTCCACGCCGTGCACGCTGGCTCTACGGCGCCCTGGCCCTGCTGGCCTACGCCTGGGTGGCTACGGCCGTGTATCTGGGTGCCCTGCCGGATCTGGTCCTGATCGCCCTGCTGGCGGCGGTGCCGAGCCTGCGCGCCTGGCGGGACCTGCTGCGCTGGGCGGATGCGCCGGCCCTGCTGGAGCCGGCCGTGCGCCGCAGCATCAACGCCATGCTGACCTTCGGGGCGCTGCTGGCCGCCGGCCTCTGGTGGGGCTAGAGGTCGGCGTGCCTGCTTGGCGTCCCATAAGGATGGGCTATGATCGGGACACGGGGTGCCGCGATGAGGTCCGGAAGAGCGCCTGAGCGCCGCTGTTGGCGCTGTTCCCGCGACTGATTGTCCTTCCCCTGTCACCCCTATATCCGCGGCGTCCTGCAGCGCGGGGGATGGCCCGAAGTGGGCGGGAAAGGTAGACTGCGCATGCCCCCAGCCCCGAGGTTGCCATGCGTTCCCTCGTTCTCTCGTCCCCATGGCGGCTCTTCCCGGCCATACTTGTCCTGGTCCTGGCCGGATGTCAGACCATGTCCGCGCCAAGCAATGAGATGGAAAGCGGCGCCGAGCCCTGCTGGATGACCCATCCTTCCCCCGGGGGTCGGATCGGCGCCGTCGGCGTGTCGCGGACCCTTTCCGCAGGAGACCCGCCGCTGGTGATCGCCCGCCGCCGGGCTGCGCGGGGCCTCCTGGGGTATCTGGGCGGGGACGACCTGCCCGAGGGACTGGACAAGCGCTTGCGGGAGATGGCGGAGCGCGGTGGGACGGCGGAGCTGGCCGGAAGGGTGGTGCGTTTCGCGGCTCCCTTCGAACGGAAGGGCTACCTGTACGCCCATGCGGTGCTCGGCGGGAAGCCACTGGACCGGAGCTGGCGGTCCCCCTGTCCGGACAGAACCGCCGTGGCGCCCGGGGACTGTCGTCCGGCCTGGATCTGCACGCCCGTCCAGGGCGACCACGTCGGAGTCCTGGGCGTCAGCTTCCGCGCGGCCACCCGGCCCCGCCAGTTCGAGCTGGCGGCGAACAACGCCGTCAAGCTCCTGGAATACACCCTGGGCGTGCAGGTGGAGGGGGCGGAACGGTTCCTGCGGGCCCCCACCGCGGCGGGGACCATTCGGCTGCGCACCTCGGAGTTCGACATCGAGAAATCCGGCGGTGTGACAAAAGACATACGCCTCTATACAAAGCAATTGCGCATTCAGGGCGATGTCCTATATGTTTGGCTCGTCTCCCCGGATCTCCCGCCATATCCGGCTCCGGAGGACCTGGATTGGATGCGGGAGCCATCCCCGGAAGGGATGAACGGGGCGGTGGGGATGTCCATTCGGACGGCGGACGGTCTGTTGTCCACCCAGATCGAGCGGGCGTTCGAGAAGGGAATCTTCGCCTTGGCGAAAAACCGCGGGGCCCATATCGAGAGTATCCAGCACCTTCGTCACGGCGGTGGCGGCCGCTACTATCTGGAAGGTGTCACCTCCGAAGTGGATACTTCCCTGCGGGCTCGCCTGTTGGGCTTTCATCCCCGGCCGGATGGTCGGGTGTTCGTCTGGGTCGTCGAGGCCGGGCCCGCAAGCAGGGCTCAGCGATGATGCTGCATCCGGCTATGGCCAGGAACCAAGAACTGAAGGGGAAAAGCATGAAGAAGCAAATCGTAATGGGCGCCCTGGTGCTGGGAGCGGGCGGGCTGATGGCGGGCTGCGCTTCCAGCGGCAAGTCCACGGAAGGCACTGCCGGTCTGCCCAGTTGGGTGATGAACCCCACCATCGAGGGTGGTATCGCCGCCACCGAATGCGTGCCGGCCAGCCAGGACCTCAGCCTGGACAAGGCCGAGGCCACCGCGAAGGCCCGGGCCACCTTGGTCAAGCAGATCAACCTCAAGGTGAAGGCCATGGACAAGACCTACCAGCGCAAGGTCAAGAGCCAGTCCGGCACCACCACCGGCGGCACCTTCGAGAGCGTCTCCCGTCAGGTGGCCGACCAGTATCTGTCCGGCTCCCGCGCCACCAAGGTCAACTACGTGGACATCAACGGCAAGCGCAACCTGTGCGCCATGGTGACCATGGATCCCAAGACCACCGAGAGCCTGTTCAAGGAGCTGGTGGCACAGAGCGAAAAGAAGCTCTCGCCCCAGGACGAGGAAGTGCTCTACGAGGAGTTCAAGGCGAAGAAAGCCCAGGAAGCGCTGACGGCGGCCACCTCCGAGGAGTAAGGGAACGGCGGGGCGGGCGGAAAGCCCGCCCCGATCCGGTTTTCATCCCGGGAACATCGAAGAAAGGGGACGCACGCCATGTCCGGAAGCGAGGGGCGCCTTCCGCTGTACGTCTCCGGGCGGATATTCGGTAGGCCGTGCGTGGCCCGCAAGGTCGCCGGCCTGCTCCTGGCGGTGGCCCTGGTTCCGGCGGCCGGAGCGCAGGATTCGGGCGGTTTCGAGGCGTACCGGGACCGGCAGCAGGACGGCTTCGAGGCATACCGGTCCGGTCAGGAGGAGGCCTTCGCCGCCTACCGGGAGCGTGTCCGCGAGGCTTTCGCGGCCTATAAGCGCAAGGCGGCCCGCGTCTGGGGCCGGGATCGGGATCTGGTTCCGGATCGCCAGACCTGGGTCTCCTACCGGCACGGCATGCGGGAGCGCCGGGTGGTGGACTTCGAGCGCGGCCAGGCGCGATTCCAGGTGGCGCTGGAGCCCGGTCAGCGGAAGGTCACGGCGCAGGCCCGGGCGTGGCTAAAGGATGCCATCGTCGACTCCCTGACGCGAGGGCCCGACCAGCGCACTATCGAGGAGATCGCCGAGGATCCCGACGCCGCCCGACCCGGTGGGGATCCGCTCCTGGACGGTCTGGCGGCGGACGATGCCGGAAGGCCGGTGGCTGCCGAGCAGGCCCGGGACTTCGCCGAGCAGGTGGTGAAGGAAGCGCGGGTGGAGGAGGTGGAAAGCGGCGATGGCCACGAGCGGGTGGCAGTCACCGCGGAGGTTCCCCTGATCCCCGACCATGTGCGCAAGCGGGCCGAGAAGTACCAGACGGTGGTGGAGCGGCAGGCCGAGCGGCGCTCCTTGGCTCCCGAGCTGGTCTTCGCCGTCATGGAGACGGAGAGCTTCTTCAACCCCATGGCCCGCTCCCCCATTCCCGCCTTCGGACTCATGCAGCTCGTTCCCGTGTCGGGCGGTTTGGAGGCTTACCGCATGGTGCACGGCAAGGATAAAAAGCCCTCCGAGCAGTTTCTCTACGATCCGCAGAACAACGTGGAGCTGGGAGCGGCCTACCTCCACCGCCTCTATTACGACTACATGCGGGGTATCGAGGACGACCGGGCGCGGCTCTGGTGCGCGGTAGCGGCCTACAATACCGGGCCGGGCAATCTGTATCGGACCTTTGCCGAGGCTGGCGGCCGCCAAGCGGCGGTGCGACGCGTTAATCGCATGGGCCCCGACGAGGTCTTCGACCATCTGGTGGTCAACCTCCCCTACGAGGAAACCCGCCATTACATACAGAAGGTCCGGGAGAAGATGCCCAAGTACCAGCGGCTGTAGTGGCTGGGCTTGGAGGCGCGAGGCCAGGATGGAAAGCGAGAGGGAGCCCCGCATGGGAAGTCGCTTACGCTGGATGGTGCTGGCGGTGACAGGGCTGCTTACGGCGGCGCAGGCCGGAGCCCAGTCGGAGGAGGCGTTTCAGGAGTTCATGAAGGAGCGGCGGGCCGAATTCCAGCAGTTCCGCTCCGAGCGGGACCGCCAATTCCACAGCTACCTGAAGCGGCAGTGGGAGGAGTTCCGGGCCTTCGCCGGGGAGGTGGAGGATCCGGCCCCCAAGCCTTCCAAGATTCCCGAGGCGGAGCCCGAGCCGGACAAGCCGCCCGAGCCGGTGGCCGTGCGCACCAAGGAGCCGGAGCGTACCGAGCCGGCCCCCGAGGAGCCCGCGCCCAGGGAAGAGCCCCCGGCGGTTCCGGCCCCCGAGCCCGAACCGGAGCCGAAGGCGCTTACTCCGGAGAAGAAGCGGATCAGGCTCTCGGCGCTGGGACACGAGCTGACTGTCGCGGTGCCCGCCGCCTGGGGCAAGATGCGCCTGGAGCGTCGCAGTCCCCAGGGCGTGGCCAAGTTCTGGAAGGCCTTCGCCCAGGGGCCGTCGGCAAGCCCCGTATTGAAGTCGCTGGCCGACGCCAGCGAGCGCTGGAGCCTGGGGGACTGGGGATATCTGCGCCTCGTGCACGACCTCGGCCGTAAGGCCGCCTCCGGCGACGCCGAGAGCCGGCTCCTCGCCTGGGCCCTGTTGCTGGAATCCGGCTACGCGGTGCGGGCGGGGCTGGCCAACGGCGAGGTGGCCGTGCTTTTCCGAAGCCGAAACCACCTGTTCGAGACCCCCTATTTCCGCATCGACGGCGAGCGGTATTACGTCTACGACCCCGACGGTGACCCGGTAACCTCCGGCCTGCGCTCCTACAAGGGCGATTTCCCGGGAAAGGTCCGGGCCGCGGTGGTGGCCAGCCGCCGGCCGCCGGACGCCGCGCCGGAGGAGGAAGCCCGGGAGCTGACCTTCAAGTACCAGGGCGAGCGCCACCGGGTTCGGGTGCCGGTGAACCCCAATCTGCTTTCCTACCAGGACTCGCTGCCGCAGCTTTCCCTGGCCAATTACTTCCTCATGGAGCCGCCCGCGGAATTCAGTGAGGGCCTGCGTCGGCAATTGAAGGCCGAGCTGCAGGGCCTGCCGCCCCGCGAGAAGGTGGAGCTCCTGCTCGCCTTCGTGCAGAAGGCCTTCCAGTACAAGCGGGACCAGGACCAGTTCGGTGGGGAGAACTACCTCCTCCCCACGGAGACCGCCCATTATTCCCATTCCGACTGCGAGGACCGGGCGGTGCTCTTCTCCTGGCTGGTCCACGACCTGCTCGGGTACCCGGTGGTGGCCCTGGACTATCCCGGGCACGTGGCCACGGCGGTGGCCCTGCCCGAGGGCGGACAGGGCCGGTACGTGGAATGGAAGGGCAAGCGCTTCTACGTGGCCGATCCCACCTACGTGAACGCCGGCCTGGGTACCGCCATGCCCCGCTACGCGGATGCTCAGCCCGAGATCCTGCCCGCCTGGTAGGCCGCGTTGACGCCCGGCCGGGGAGGGAGCAAACTGCCGCCCTTCCCAGCGCCGGGGTCGGCCAAGCGGGCCCTCTGCTAGTACAATACGAAACAGCGGCTCCGGGGCGCTTTTCCATCCGTGCGGCCCCCCATCCGGGAGGGGCGTCCGGGTCGCGGAGCCTCCGAGCCAGTTTCCCGCCCAAGCGATCAAGGATTTAGCCGGGTGAACTTTCAGCAGCTGATCTTCGCCCTGGAGCGGTATTGGTCCGAGCAGGGCTGCGTCATCCAGCAGCCCTACGACGTGGAGGTGGGCGCCGGAACTTTCCATCCGGCCACCTTCCTGCGCTCCCTCGGCCCCGAGCCGTGGCGGGCCGCCTACGTCCAGCCCAGCCGCCGGCCCACGGACGGCCGCTACGGCGACAACCCCAACCGCCTCCAGTACTACTACCAGTTCCAGGTGGTCCTGAAGCCCTCGCCGCTGGAGATCCAGGAGCTGTTCCTGGGCTCGCTGCGGCGCATGGGCGTGGACCCGCTCGTACACGACATCCGTTTCGTGGAGGATGACTGGGAGTCGCCCACCCTGGGCGCCTGGGGCCTGGGCTGGGAGGTGTGGCTGAACGGCATGGAGATCGCCCAGTTCACCTACTTCCAGCAGGCCGGCGGCTTCGATTGCCGCCCCGTAACCGGCGAGCTCACCTACGGCCTGGAGCGCATCGCCATGTACCTGCAGGCGGTGGAGTCGGTATACGACCTGGCCTGGGATGACCACCTCTCCTACGGTGAGATCGCCCACCAGAACGAGGTGGAGTTCTCCCGGTACAACTTCGAGCTGGCGGACACCGACCTGCTCTTCCACCAGTTCACCGCCCACGAGGCCGAGTCCGCGCGGCTGGTAGAGGCGGGCGCGCCCCTGCCGGCCTACGACCAGTGCCTGAAGTGCTCGCACGTGTTCAACATGCTCGACGCCCGCCATGCCATCAGCGTCACCGAACGAGCCCGCTACATCGCCCGGGTGCGTGACCTGGCCAAGGCGTGCGCCGAGGTCTACCTCAACCGGCGCGAGGAGCTGGGCTATCCGCTCCTGAAGGAGGCGCGGGCATGAGTGAGGGAGCGAATTCTCTTCCGTTGCTGCTGGAGATCGGGGTGGAGGAGCTGCCCGCCGGGATGCAAGGCCGACTGGTGGAGCAGCTCAAAACTGACCTGGGGCATGCCCTGACCGAGCATCACCTGTTGGGGGCGTTTGATCTGCAGGCGGCCCCGCGGGTTTATTCCACGCCTCGGCGACTGGCGGTCTTCTTCCCTGCCGTGCTCAGCCGGCAATCTGACCAGGAAGTAGAGCACCGTGGCCCGCCCGTCTCCGCGGCCTTCGACGACGCCGGCAATCCCACCAAGGCCGCCACCGGCTTCGCCGGCCGCTTCGGCGTGGGGGCCGAGGCCCTGGAACGTCGCGCCACCGACGGCGGCGAGTACCTGTATTATACCGAGCACCAGGCCGGCCGCGCGGCCATGAAGGTGCTCGCCGAGGTCCTGCCGCAGGTGATCGATTCCCTGCCGGTTCCCAAGCGCATGCGCTGGGGCGACCTGGAGTGGGGCTTCGCCAGGCCCATCCATTGCCTGCTGGCCCTGTTTGGCGAGGATGTGGTGCCCTTCGAGGTGGGAGGAATCAGCAGCGACCGCTTCACTCGGGGCCACCGTTACCACGCCCCGGACCCCGTTCATCTGGATGCTGCCGATTCCGGGGCCTATACCGGACTGCTGCGCGAGAACTTCGTGGAGGCCCATGCCACCGAGCGCCATCGCCAGATAGAGGCGGAGATCCGCAATCAGGCTGACAAGGCAAAGGGGAGGATCCCCGATACCCCGCAGATCACCGACCTGCTCGATGAGGTGACTGGGCTGGTGGAATGGCCGGTGCCCTTCACCGGCGGTTTCGGCGAGAAATTCCTGGAGCTGCCCAAGGAGGTGCTGGTCACCTCTATGGAGAAGCACCAGAAGTTCTTTCCCGTGGAGGACGGCGCGGGAAGCCTCCTGCCCGCCTTCATCGGCGTGGCCAATATCGACTCCAAGGACCCGGAGGCGCTGCGCGCCGGGCACGAGCGGGTGCTTCGGGCCCGGCTGGAGGACGCGCGCTTCTTCTGGGAGGAGGACCGCAAGCGGCCCCTGGCCGATCGGGTGGATGCGCTGAAGCACGTGGTCTTCCAGGCCAAGCTGGGCACCTTGTTCGACAAGGCGGAGCGACTGGCCGTTTTGGCGCCGGCCATGGCGGAGGCCTTCGACCCCTCCGTGGCCAGCCTGGCGGAGCGGGCCGGCTGGCTGGCCAAGGCGGACCTCCTCACCGACATGGTGGACGAGTTCGACACCCTCCAGGGAATCATGGGCGGCTACTACGCCACGGGCGACGGTGAGGATCCCCAGGTTGCCGCGGCGCTGGCCGAGCAGTACCGGCCCGGGCACGCCCGGGATGTCCTCCCGGAGACGGGAACCGGCACGGCGCTTGCCCTGGCGGACCGGCTCGACACCATGGTGGGCTGCTTCGGTGTCGGCCTGGAGCCCACCGGCACCAAGGATCCCTTCGCCCTGCGCCGCGCCGCCATCGGCATCCAGCGCATGGCCATCGAGAAGGGCATCCATCTGGACCTGCCGGATCTGCTGGCGCGTGCCTACCGCGCTTACGGCGATCGCCTGGAGCGGGACGCCGGCGAGACCGTGGACGCGGTGATCGATTTCCTAAACGACCGCCTCGAGCCCATGTACACGGAGGCCGCCGGTCAGCCGGTGAACCGGGACGTGGTGGCCGGTGCCGAGCAGGTGGCGGGGCAGCAGGGCACCGGCGCGGTGGCCGGTCCGGACCGCAACCAGGTGAGCGCGGTTCTCAGCCTCCGGCCCACCGACCCCTATGATGCCCACCTGCGCCTGCGGGGCCTGCTGGCCCTGCTGTCGCATCCCAACGCCGACTCACTGATCGCCGCCAACAAGCGGATTGGAAACATCCTGCGCAAGGCCGAGGAGTCGGTCCCGGCGGGCTATGACGGGGAGGCCCTGAGCGAGGCGGAGGAGCGGGCCCTGGCGGCGGCCTTCGAGGAGGTGCGGCCGCGCTTCCAGGCCGCCGTGCAGGCCGGAGACTATACAGCGGCGCTGTTGGCCCTCGCCGAGCTGCGCGAGCCCGCCGACCGCTTCTTCGACGCCGTGCTGGTGATGGCGGAGGACGACGCCGTGCGGCGCAACCGGCTGGCGCTGCTGCAGACCATCCACGCCGCCTTCCTCCAGGTGGCGGACCTCTCCAAGCTGCCCGGGTAGCCCCGATGACGGAGCGAGCCCTGCCCCGGGTGGTCCTGCTCGACCGCGACGGCGTGCTCAACGAGGACCGGACCGACTACGTGAAATCGGTGGCGGAATGGGTGTGGCTACCCGGCGCCCGGGAAGCCGTGGCCCGGCTCCATGCCGCCGGTATCCGGGTGGCGGTGCTCACCAATCAGTCCTGCGTGAACAAGGGCATCGTGGCGCTGGAGACCCTGGAGGCGGTGCATCGGCGCATGCACGGCGAGGCCGAGACGGCGGGCGGCCGCATCAGCGCGGTCTTCCACTGTCCCCACGTGGACGCCGATGCCTGCGACTGCCGCAAGCCGCTGCCGGGGATGATCCACCAAGCGGCCGCCCATTTCGGCGTGGATGCGCGAGAGATTCCCTTCGTCGGTGATGCCGGGCGGGACCTGGAAGCCGCCGCGGCGGCCGGTGCCCGTCCGGTCCTGGTGCGCACCGGCAAGGGGCGCGACACCGAGCAGGGGGCCTTGCCCCCGGGTACGCTCGTCTTCGATGATCTGCCCGCCTACACGGAGGCCCTGCTGGATTCGTCGCGGGAGGAGCCAGCGTGCTGACGGCCGTGCGCTCCATTCTCTTCTACCTGGGCATGGGGACGCTGACGCCGCTGTTCGCCCTGCCGCTGCTGGCATCCCGGCCGCTGCCCTTCGCCGTGCGCGAGTCCATCGCCCGGGGGTGGTGCCTGGCGGTGCTCGCATGGCTGCGATTCACCTGCGGGCTCCGGCATCGTGTGGAGGGGCTGGAGAATTTGCCGGATCACCCGGCGGTCATCCTCTCCAAGCACCAGTCCGCCTGGGAGACCATCGCCTTCCGAACCCTGTTTCCGGCCCACCTTTCCTGGGTGCTGAAGAAGGACTTGTTCCGCATCCCCTTCTTCGGTTGGTCCCTGTTGGCGCTGGAAGAGATTGGCATCGACCGCGCCTCGGGCCGGGAGGCCCTGCGGCAGGTGGAGGAAAAGGGTACGGCCCACCTCCGGTCGGGACGATGGGTGGTGGTATTCCCCGAAGGAACCCGGGTGGCGGTCGGGGAGACCGGCAAGTACGCCCAGGGAGGCGCACGCCTGGCGGTGGCGGCGGGCGCCCCCGTGGTGCCCGTGGCACTGAACTCCGGTAGCTTCTGGGGACGGGAGAGCTGGCGCAAGCGGCCCGGGACCATCACGGTGCGCATCGGTCCCGCCTTCGATCCGGAGGGCTACTCCGCCGCGGGGCTGAATCGGGCCGTGCGCGACTGGATCGAGGCCCAGATGCCGGAGCTGGAGGAGCGGCCGGAGCCGGCGCGGGAGCCCGTGTCGCCCGCCTGAGCGCGTGCCGCTTCCCTGGGGCCCGGGTGATGGGGCATTCTGGCCCGAATCCGACCATGTGCCGGCGTACGGATCCCGTCCCGCCGGCCGCCAGAAGGCAGTAGCCCGGACCATGCTCCACATCGAATTCGGTGATAGCGTTGCCACCTTCCCGACCGCCGAATGGGATGCGCTGGCCGGCTCCGATCCCTTCCTTGCCCATGCCTTCCTCCGCGCCCTGGAGACTACCGGCTGCGTCGGTCCGGGCACCGGCTGGCATCCCGTGCCGCTCGGCGTGCGGGACGACGGCGGTGCGCTGATGGGGGCCGCGCCCCTGTACCTGAAGGATCACTCCTTCGGCGAGTACGTGTTCGATTGGGGCTGGGCCGGAGCGGCGGAACGGGCGGGCCTGGACTATTACCCCAAGCTGGTGGCGGCGGTGCCTTTCTCCCCGGTAACCGGCGCGCGGATGCTGGTGGCCGACCACGCCGATGCCGGAGCCGTGCGGGAGCGGCTCATGGCCGGCGCCATGGAGCTCGCCGAGCGCTACCGGTGCGGGGCGGTTCAGTGGCTCTTCCCCCGCCGGTCGGATCTGGGGCCGCTGGAGGAGGCGGGCTACCTGGGACGCCGCGATGTGCAGTTCCACTGGTACAACCGCGGCTACGCCGATTTCGAGGATTTTCTCGGGGAATTCTCCTCCTCCAAGCGCAAGCAGGCGCGCAAGGAGCGCCGGCGGGCGGAGGAAACTGGCCTGGAGATCGCCGTCCGCCAGGGCGGCGAGGTGTCTCCCGAGGAGTGGGCGGCCTTCCACGAAGGCTACATGGTCACCACCGAGATGCGCGGCGCGCCCGCCTACCTGAACCGGGCGTTCTTCGAGGAGCTGGGCCGTTTGCTCGGCGACCGGGTCGTACTGGTGGGCGCCTACCGGGAGGGCGCGCTCGTGGCGGGCGCCCTGAACCTGCGCTCGGACACGGCGCTGTACGGCCGCTACTGGAGCGCGCTGGAGGAGCACGATTTCCTCCACTTCGAGGTGTGCTTCTACCGGGGCATCGATTACGCCATAGAGCACGGCCTGGAACGGTTCGAGGGCGGCGCCCAGGGCGAGCACAAGGTCAAGCGCGGTTTCGTGCCCACCATCACCGCCAGCGCCCACTGGGTGGACCATCCCGGCCTGCGGAACGCGGTCTCGGAATTCCTGGAGCGGGAGACGCCGCAGGTCCGCGCCTATGCCAAGCAGGCGGCGGGGCACCTGCCCTTCAAGGAGGGGCGCAATCCGGGGGTGATGGAAGGACCCTAGGAAGACGGCGAAGACAAGAGAACGCCAAGAAGCCAAAAAGCGCCAAGGATCGCCAAGAAAACAAGAACTGCTCTAGCAGGAGTCAGTGGCTTTCCAGGGCCGGGGCTGGTGAGCCCGCTTAGCCGGCGAGCGCAAAGGCATTCCAATCGTTCTCCTAGGGCTCTTGGCGCCTTGGCGTTCCGCCTTCCTATCCTACGAGCTGGCCCAGGATGCGGAAGCCGGCCAGATAGGTGCCGGCCGCGGAGCCGAGCGTGGACAGCACGAATACCAGGAGGATGCGCGCCACGCGGTTGTGCCACCAGCCGCGCAGGCGGGTAACCTCGGTCCGCAGGCTGGTGAAATCGGCGACCCGCGGCCGGCGCAGGCCGGTCTCGATGGCGGCCACCACCATACCGGCGCCCACGGTGGGATTGAGGGAGGTGATGGGGGCGGCCAGGAAGGCGCCCAGGATGGTCAGGATATGGGCGCCGCCCAGGGCGGCGCCCAGGGCGCTCAGGCCGCCGTTGATGACCACCCATTCGCTCACCAGCCGCAGGCCCAGCTCCGGGCTGCGCTGGAAGCCGATGATGAAGCCGGCCACCACGGCGGCCACCACCGCCCACGGGATGGCCCGCAGCCAGCGTTTGCGGGGCGGCAGGCGGTCCAGCTCGGCGATCTCCGCGGCGGGATCGTGCTCGGCGGGACCTTCCAGGCGCTGGGCCATGCCGTTCAGGTGGCCGGCGCCGATCACCACCAGCACGTGGCGGGGGCCGGCCTCGCCGATCTCCTGGCGCAGCCGGGCTACCATGTAGCGATCGCGCTCCCGTACCAGATGGTCGTAGAGAACCGGGGAATGCTCGGCGAACTCGCCGAAGGTGCTTTCCAGCCAATCCCCTTCCTTGAGCCGCTCGATCTCCTCCTCGGTGACCTTGTCCCGGCTCAGGAAGCTGGTCATTAAACCGCCGATCAGGGTCATGCGCTGGATCCAGGGGACGCCCCAGAGCAGGCGCTTGAGGGTGATGCCGACCTCCCGGTCCACGCACCAGAGGGGCAGATCCGCCCCCTCGGCGGCCTTGATGGCGGAGCGCATCTCCGCGCCCGGACTGACGCCGAGCTGGTCCGCAAGGCGCTGCTGATAGGCCGTGAGCGCCAGATGGGAGGCCAGCATGCCGGCCCGGCCCTCGCGGATGACGCGGAATAGGTCCATCTCGCCCCAGGCATCGGGCTGGGTCAGGGTTCGGTACCGGGACGGGCACAGCTCCACGGCCACCGCGTCGTAGTGCCCGCTCTGGACCTGATCGGTGACTTCCTGGGCGCTGGCCTTGGATACGTGGGCGGTGCCCAGCAGCGTAATGCGGGCTTCACCCAGCTGGATGGTCCGGGTTGGTCCTTCAGTGGGAATGGCCGCGGCCTCCTGGGGGGACGATTGGGTAGCCTGATCCATTTAAAGAATTTCTTTTTGCGGGACCTTGATGCAATGGTACCGGAGGCCAAGGAGTTCGCCTAACCATGTCGCGCAAGCGGAGCGAATTCGAAGCCCGGTCGGGTGCCCCGGGAGGCACCTCCCCGCCACCCGCGGCAACGGTCATCCGGGCGCGCGGCCTGACCAAGCGCTTCGCCGGGGCGGCCCCCGTGGTGGACGGCATCGACCTGGAGGTCCGGCGCGGCGAGTGCTTCGGGCTGCTGGGGCCCAACGGCGCGGGCAAGAGCACCACCATCCGCATGATCCTGGGTCTGTCGCCGTTTACGGCCGGGGAGCTGACCGTACTAGGACAGCCGGTTCCGGAGGCGGTTCGCCGGATTCGGGCCCGCTGTGGCGTCGTACCCCAGCACGACAATCTCGACATCGATCTGACCGTGGCCGCCAACCTGGAGGTCTACGGCCGGTATTTCGGCGTGGGCCGCCGGGAGGTGCGGGAGCGCATGGACCGGCTGCTGGCGGTCTTCCAGCTGGATAAACGCAAGCACGCACCCATCGAGGCCCTTTCCGGAGGCATGAAGCGGCGCCTCGCCATCGCCCGGGCGCTCATCAACGACCCCGAGCTCGTCGTCCTCGACGAGCCCACCACCGGCCTGGATCCGCAGGCGCGTCGCAATGCCTGGCAGCGCCTCCGCCAGCTCAAGGGCGAGGGCCGGACCCTCCTCCTCACCACCCATTACATGGAAGAGGCGGCGCGGCTGTGCGACCGGCTGGTGGTCATGGACCGGGGCCGCATCCTGGACCTGGGCGCTCCGGGGGAGCTGGTGGCCCGCAACGTGGAGCCGCAGGTGGTGGAGGTGCCCCTGGAGCAGGAGTCCCTGCCGGATCTGGCGCGGTCCCTGGATTACCGGCTGGTGACGGCGGGGGATACGGCCTACTTCTACACCCACGACGCCGCGCCGGTGCTCGAGCATCTGCACGCCGCGGGCAGCACCACCCACTTCCACCGCCCCGCCAACCTGGAAGATGTCTTTCTCCGGTTGACGGGGCACGAGCTGCAGGAGGCCTGAATGAAGCGGGGAAGCATCGGCGTAGCCGTCCCCCGCCCCCCGTTCCTGGCGGTGTGGGCCCGCAATCTCCGGGTATGGCGGCGCTTCGCCATCCCTTCGCTGCTGGGCAATTTCGGCGAGCCGCTGCTTTACCTCCTGGGCCTGGGCTACGGGCTGGGCCGGTTCATATCCGGCATGTCGGAGATCCCCTATTTGGTCTATCTGGCCTCCGGAATCCTCTGCGCCACGGCCATGAACACGGCCAGCTACGAGGGGCTGTACGCCGCCTTCACCCGGATGACCCGCCAGGACACTTACGGCGCCATGCTGGCGACGCCCCTGCGGGTGGAGGAGGTGGTGGCAGGCGAGGTGGCCTGGTGCGCCACCAAGAGCCTCATAAGCGGTACCACCCTGTTCGTGGTGGCGCTCTTCCTGGGGGCGGTGCCTCCGGAGCCGGAGATCCTGGCCGCCCTGCCGGTGGTCTTCCTCATCGGGCTGGTATTCGGTGCCCTGGCCATGGTGGTCACCAGCCTGGCGCCCTCCTACGACTTCTTCCTCTACTATTTCACCATCTTCATTACCCCCATGTTCATGTTCTCGGGGGTCTTCTATCCCATCGATACCCTCCCGGGATGGCTGCGCACAGGGATGCAGTTCCTGCCCCTGGTGCACGGGGTGGAGCTGGTGCGCCCCATGCTGACCGGCGCCATGCCGCGGGAAGTGCCGCTGCACCTCGGCGTGCTGGTCCTGTATCTGTTCGGTGCCTACCAGGTAGCAGTGGCGCAGCTTCGACGGCGTTTGCTGGTGTGATCGCCGGGGAATCCGGTTTCCCCGGGGAGGGCATTCCCGGAGGGGTCTGGAGCGCCACGGCCTGTCGCGGCCGGAGGCCGCTCCCATAGAACCCGAAACAGCCCCGAAGGCCTTTTCTGGAAGGGTAAAAAGGAGGCTGCGCCTGGAGTGCCAATCATAGCCTGCAGAGGGCAACTGTGGGAGCGGCCTCCGGCCGCGACAGGAGCTTCTGGGAAGCGTATGGAAAAGGCTGGTACGCCGGACGAAGGTGTGCCGGATAGGGCTCGCCTGCGGGAGACGCGCGCTGACCGGCAGGTAGCGGCGAGTGGGAGACCGGTAAAGCAAAAGGCCCCCAATGGGGGCCTTCAAGGGAGCTCGTGGGCGCATCCGCGCCCCCGGTAACCGGACCACTCCGGTTTTACCCGGCCAGTCCCCGCACTTCCTCGAGCACCTGGTCCACATGGCCGTCCACCTTCACCTTGCGGTGGGCATGGCGGATCACCCCATCGGCGTCGATGACGAAGGTGGAGCGTTCCACGCTCCAGACCTTCTTGCCGTACATGTTCTTTTCCTTCATCACGCCGTAGGCGTTGCAGACCGCCTCGTCGGGGTCCGCCAGCAGGGGGAAGGGGAATTCCTGTTTGGCGGCGAACTTCTCGTGACTCGCCAGGCTGTCCCGGGAGATCCCCAGGACCTCCGCGCCGAGCTCCTGGAATTGCGGGTAGCGGTCCCGGAACTCCTGGCCCTCCTGGGTGCAGCCCGGCGTGTCGTCGCGGGGGTAGAAATAGAGCACTACAAGCTTGCCGCGCAGGTCCGACAGGCGGACCTTGCCGTCGCGGGTAGCCTCCAGCTCGAAATCGGGGGCGGCCGCGCCCTCGATGACCGTTTCCTCGCTCATGCGATCCCTCCCTGGCTCAACGGAAAAAGGGCCCGTCTAGGGACGGGCCCGGGATTCTACCGAAAAATCCGCGGCAAATCAGAAGTCCACGGTGATCTCGGCGGAGGCGCGGAATTCCTTGGGAATGTCCTCGCCGTCCACGGTGGTGGTCTCCGGGGACATGGCCGCGCCCACGTCGGCGCGGACGGCCCACAGGTTCAGACCCAGCCCCGCGGTGTAGACCGTGCCGATGTCGTCCTCGGCCATGTTCTTGTAGGCGCCGGCCCGCAGGGCGAGGAAGCGGAAGGCGTCCCACTCGAAGCCGCCGGAAAGGAATTGGGTGTGGTAGTCCTGGAACACGGTCTCGTTGGCGGTGATGTCGTAGTCCACCTCCAGGGTTAGCGTGTTGTAGGGGATGAAGGCCACCCCCGCGCGCACCTGGGGCGACAGGGTGATGGAATCGTATTTCTGGCCGGTGTCCGAGTCCCGGAAGCCGTCGAAGGTGGGGCTGTTGAGGTTGCGGGCCATGAGGCCGAAATTGAACATGTCGTAGCGGCCCATGATGCCCAGGTCGGCGCCGACGTTGGTGCTCTCGTTGTACTTCTCGTCGGTCTTGGCGATGGTGTCGCCGGAATCGTCGTTGAAGACGATCACCTGGTTGCCGTACACCCGGCCCTGCATGAGCTTCAGGTTGCCGCCGACGGACCAGTGGTCATTGAGGGCGTAGCCGTAGCTGAGCGGCACCTCGGCCAGGGCGAAGCCGCGCAGGGTGACCTCGGTGGCGTTTTGGTCGGTGCTTGAGGAAGACGAACCGGTATTGCCCAGGGTGGTATCCAGAAGGTCGACAGTCTCATCGGCCTGGCTTGAGCTTACCCCGGCGTCCTTGGCTGCATCGTCAAGGGCGAGGACCGCAGACTGGGCATCGCCCGAGCTGACCCCCTGATTGATCAGAGTCTGTTCCAGGGTGCTTTGTTGGTCGGAGGTGAAAACGTCCAGGTTGCTGTCCCCAGATGTGTTGTTATTTATGCCATTAACAACGGTAGTCACGTCGGCGCTGAATCCCAGGTTCTGGGTGTCCAGCTCGGTGACGCGGGCATTGACCTGGCCGTATACGCGGACGCCCAGGCCGAAATGGCCGATCCGGGTGCTGAAGCCGCCGTTGGCGTCCGCCAGCAGGGCGTTGTTGGGGTCGTCCACGCCGGAGAGGCTGGAGGTCAGATTCAGCAGCTCCTCCGCTTCGCTCTTGCTGTCGATGCCGTCGGACAGGGAATCCAGGTCCACATCGGAGAGGGTATCCATGTGGTCGGCCATCCGGCCGTGGAAGCGGGCGCCGGCCCCGACGTCCAGGCCCAGCCCGAAGTCCTTGCGGCCCAGGTTGTTGTTGTCGTTCTCGCTCTGGTAGCCGCCCTCGGTCCGCTTGTTGAAGAAGCCGAAAGCGGCGGGGTTGTAGTACTGGGCGTCGGTGTCGTCCACGGCGGCGGTCAGGGCGCCGGCCATGCCCTGGCCGCGGGCGCCGACGAAGAAGGTGTCCAGCGCGCTGGCGGGAGTGGCCGCCAGGGCCAGGGTCGCGGCGCTGCCCAGAACGGTCAGGGCGCGCGCATGGGAAAGAGCGTGGCGTGGGGGGCGGCTCTTCTTGTCCATGACTTCCAGTCCCCTTTGTGCGGAAGGCCAGTAGTGTGCTCTGTGTTTGCCCGTAATCCAGTGCGGGATTATCCGTACCCTACCAAAATCGGGCGGGCCAAGGCAGTGATCCGGGTCACAGGACGGATGCGCACGGGCGGAGCCGACCCCGCAAGCGGAGGAATCAGAAGTCGGCGCTTACCTTCAGACTGGCGCGCATCTCCTTGGGCAGGCGGTTGCCGTAAAAGGGGATGTCCAGATTTTTGACAGTGGTGGTCTCCGCGGACATGGCCAGGGAGAGGTCGGCGCGCACGGTCCACAGGTTGAGCCCCAGCCCCCCGGTGTAGACCGTGCCCATGTCCCGCTCGGCGAGGTTCCGGTAGGCGCCCGCCCGAACCGCCACGATCCGGAGGATGTCCCATTCCATGCCGCCCGCCAGCATCTGGGTGTCGTAGCCCCGTAGCACCGTGTCGTTGCGGGTCAGGTCGTAGTCCAGCTCGAAGGTCACCGTGTGGAAGGGGATGAGGGCGACCCCGGCGCGTACCTGGGGCTCCACTTCCACGTCGGAGATGGAATAGGAATCGCCGTTGGCGTCGGTGTAGGTGAAGCCGTCGAAGGTGGGGCTGTTGAGGTTGCGGGCCATGAGGCCGAAGTTGACCCGCGGATAGCGGGCCATGATGCCCACGTCCACGCCCACCCGGCTGGTCTCCTCGTAGCGCTCGTCGGTCTTGGCGAGGACGTCGCCGGCGTCGCTGTCGAAGACCAGCACATGGTTGCCGTAGACCCGGCCGCGCATGAGCTTCAGGTTGGCGCCCACCGCCCAGCGGTCGTTGAAGGCGTGGCCGTAGGTGACGGGCACCTCGGTGAGCAGGAAGCCCTTGAGGGTGAGCAGCGTGCCGTTTTCGGAGACGGTGCTGGAGGTCCCGGAGCCGGAGGAGCCGGCCACGTCGTCGAGGACCTGGACCGCCGCATCGGCGTCCTCGGTGCTGAGCCCCTGCTCGTCGGCGAGGGTATCCAGGTCGACAATGGTCTGGTCGGCGAAGCCGGCGGCGGCGAGGCTATCCTTCTGATCGGCGCTCAGGACCGTAAGGTCGTCGATGGTCTTGGAGCCGTCGCTGGTGACGTTGTTCTGGATTTCCGTATCGAGCTGGTCGGTGCTTATGCCCAGATTGGCGGAATCGAGCTCGGTCACCTGCGCCGAGGCCTGGCCCAGCGCCCGTATGCCGATCCCGAAGTGCCGGAAGCGCACCGCGGCGCCGGCGTTGCTGTCCACCATCAGCCCGGTGCCCTTGTCGTCGATGCCGCCGAGGCTCTCCGTGAAGGCGAGCAGGTCCTCGGCCTCCGATGGGGAATCGATGCCGTTGGTGAGGGCGTCGAGATCCGTGGTCGAAAGGGTGTGCAGGTACTCGCCCATCTTCCCGGAGGCGCGCAGGCCGATGCCGGCGTCGGCGCCGTGCCCGTAGAGCTTGCGGGCCAGGTCGTTGTTGTCGAAGCGGATGCTGGCGTCGCGGTGGAAGAAGCCGAAAGCGGCGGGGTTGTAGTACTGGGCGTCGGTGTCGTCCACGGCGGCGGTCAGGGCTCCGGCCATGCCCTGGGCCCGGGGCCCGACGAAGAAGGTGTCCAGGGCGTGCGCCGGCGGAACGGTACAGGCGGCGACGATCCCGGCCAGGAAGGCCCGCCCGTATCGGATTCCCGGTGCCCGCCCGCGGTCTTTGCGCGGCGATGCAGGCATGGCTTCCGATCCCCTTTGCTGGAAAGCCCGTTGTTCATCGGGGAAAACCCCGATCATACCGGGGAATATACCGAATTTTTCCGGGGATACCGATAAAAAAATGGCCCCGGTCACCGGACCGGGGCCACGGGCGGGCGGTTTCGGGGTCCGGTTCCGGACCCCGCCGCGCTCAGGCCTTGGCCTTCCTGGCGGCGCGCTTGAGGCGCGAAAGCAGGCGGCGGGCCAGGTCGCCGAACATCTCGGTCTGCGTCGGGTGGGGATGGATGGCCTCCGCCACCTGATCCACGGTCAGCCGGCCGGAAACCATCATCACCGCCTCGCCGATGAGGTTGTCGGCGTGGTCGGCAAGGATGTGGACGCCCAGGATCCGGTGGGTGGTCTTGTCCACCACCATCTTGATCAGGCCTTCCTCCTCGCCCTCGATCATGGCCATGGCGTCGATCTTCACCAGGGTCTTGGCGGCCACCGGATCGTAGCCGGCCTCCTTGGCCTGCTCCTCGGTGAGGCCGGCGAAGGCGGCCTCGGGGCGGGTGAAGATCACACCGCAGTCCAGCGCCTGATCGTAGCGGGCGCGCTCGCCCAGGAGGTTGGCGGCGGCCACGCGGCCCTGGGTGGCGGCGGTGTGGGCCAGCATGAGGCCCGGCACCACGTCGCCCACGGCGAAGATGTGCGGCACGCTGGTCCGGCAGCGGTCGTCCACCTTGATAAAGCCGGTCTCGGTGTCCACGCCGGCGGCGTCGAGGCCGAAGCCGTCGAAGTTCGGCCGCTTTCCGGTGGCCACCAGCACCCGGTCCACCTGCACGGTGCCCTGTTTGCCGTCGGCGTCGGTGTAGTGAACGGTCATGTCGCCCACCGCACCGTCGATCTTGTCCACCTTGGCGCCCAGATTCAGGGCCAGCCGGTCCTCGCCCTCCAGGATCTGGGTGAGGCTCTTGGCCACCTCGCCTTCCACCTCGGGGAGCACCCGGTCGGCGATCTCGAAGGTGGTCACCTCGGCGCCGAAGTCGCGGAAGATCTGCGCCATCTCCAGGCCGATGGCACCGCAGCCGATTACGGCCAGGCGCTTGGGCGGCTCGGGCAGGTGCCAGATGGAGTTGGAGGTCTCCACCCCCTCGCTATCGGCGCCCGGGATGGGCGGCACGAAGGGCGGGGCGCCGGTGGCGACGATGGCCGCGCCGAAGGTGAGCTGCTGCTCGTTGCCGTCGGCGTCGGTGTAGGCCAGGCTGTGATCGCCGGTGAGGCGGGCGCGGCCCTGGCGGTAGTCGATCTTCAGGCCCTTGTCCGCCTTGTAGGCCATCTCGCCGCGGGATTGCATGACGCCCTTGCGGTGCGTCTCCAGGGCGTTCCAGTCCAGGGTCCCCTGGTCCGTACCCCGTACGCCGAGCTGGCTGTCGCCGGCGCGGTCACGCAGCCGGTTGGCGCTCGCCCGCCACGCCTTGGAGGGGATGCAGCCACGCCAAAGGCATTCGCCGCCGGGCAGCTCGTCGTCGTTGATCAGGGCCACGGAGTGGCCGTTCTCGGCCAGCTCGCGGGCGGCGTCCTCGCCGCCGGTGCCGCCGCCGATCACTGCCACCTCCACGTCCCAGTCCCCTTCCGGGATGAGCGGGAAGCCGCCCTCCAGCCAGGAATCCGGGTTCTCGATCAGCGTCTTGAGGTCGCCCAGGTAGCGGGCGGCGTCGGCGCCGTTGATGACACGGTGGTCGCAGGACAGGGTCAGGCCCATGCCCTGCTCGGTGACCGCGCCCACGGCGAGGATGCCGCTGGCCCCCGGCACCGGGATGGCGTCGAAGTGCTCCACGCCGAACATGCCCAGGTTGGAGAGCATGAAGGTGGGGTGCTCGTATTCCGCGGGCGTCAGGCGCCGGCCGCGGGCGCGGCTCACCAGGTCCTTCCAGCCGCTAGCCAGGTCGGAGAGCTCGCGGTTGTTCACGTCGCGCAGCACGGGAACCACAAGGCCGCCCTTGTCCGCCTCCACGGCGATGCCCACGTCCACGTTGGAGCGCTCCACCACCTTGTCGCCGAACTGGTAGGCGTTGTTCATGGCCGGGTGCTTCTTGATGGCCTCGCCGCAGGCGCGCGCCAGCAGGATGGTGAAGCTGATGCCCATGGACTTGGCGGCCTGCTGCAGGCGCTCCGGGTGGGCGTGCATGCTTACCCGGAACAGCGGCATGGTGAGCGCGTCCTGCATGTTGTGCGCCACCGCCCGCTCCAGGGAGGTCATGTCGCGCTCGTGGCCCGGGATGGAGCGGCGCGGCGCCACGGCGCCGCTGGCGGGCTCGCCGCCCGCGGCGGCACCGGCGGGCGCGGCAGCCTCCACATCCTTGGCGGTGATCTCGCCGTCGGGGCCGGTGCCTACCAGACGCTCCAGATCCACACTGAGCAGGCGCGCCAGGACGCGCGAATAGGGGGTGGCCTTCTTGCCCTTGGGGCGCGGCGCGGGCGCCTGGGGGCCGCCCGCTTGCTGGGGCGCCTCGGCCGCCGGCTGCTCGGTGGCGGGCTGTTGCGGCGCGGCCGGCTGCTCCTCCGGCGCGGGAGCGGCCTCCGGCTTGGCGGCCGGGGCCCCGCCCTCGGCCTCCTCGTGGACCACCTCGTCCTCGGATTCCACCAGGTAGCCGAGGGCGTCGCCCACGGGAACGGTGGCATCCACGGGGGCGATGGGGCCGGAGAGGTAGCCCTCGCGGAAGACCTCCACGTCCATGATGGCCTTGTCGGTCTCCACCTGGGCCACCACGTCGCCGCGCGCGACGTGCTCCCCGGGCTGTTTCTCCCATTCCACCAGTACGCCCTCGGTCATGGTGTCCGAGAGCTGCGGCATCTTGATGGTGTAGCTGCTCGCCATGTTCAGTGTCCCAGCAGTTTCTGCGTGGCGGTGACGATCTTGTCCGCGTCGGGCAGGGCGGCTTTCTCGAGCTCGTGGTTATACGGCATGGGCACGTCCTCGGCGGTGACGCGCACGGGCGGGGCGTCCAGCTCGAAGAAGCACTCCTCGTTGAGAACGGCCATGATCTCGGCGCTCATGCCCACCGGCGCCTCGTCCTCGGTGCAGATCACCGCCTTGTGGGTCTTGGCCAGGGAGGCCCGCAGGGTGGCGCCGTCGATGGGCTTGAGGCTGCGCAGGTCGATGACCTCGGCGGAGATGCCCTGCTCCGCCAGCTTGTCGGCGGCGGCCAGGTTCCAGTGGGTGCTCATGAGGTAGCCGACGAGGGTCACGTCGGTGCCCTCGCGCACCACCCGGGCACCCTCCAGCGGCGCAAAGTACTCCTCGTCGGGCACCTCGCCCTTGAGGTTGTAGATGGCCTCGTGCTCCAGGATCACCACCGGATCGTCGCAGCGCACCGCGGTCTTGAGCATGCCGTAAGCGTCCACCGGGAACGCCGGAGTCACCACGCGCAGCCCGGAGGTGCCGGCGAACAGCTTCTCCAGGCGGCCGGAGTGCTGGGCGCCGAGCTGGTGGGCCACGCCGCCGGGGCTGCGCACCACGAGCGGGCAGCCCACCTGGCCGCCCGACATGTAGCGGATTTTGGCGGCGGCGTTGATGATCTGGTCGGTGGCCAGCAGGGCGAAGTTCACCGACATGATCTCGACGATGGGTCGGCAGCCGATCATGGAGGCGCCCACCCCGATGCCGGTGTAGCTGTTCTCCGAGATCGGCGTGTCCATCACCCGCTCTTCGCCGTACTTGTCGAAAAGCCCCTGCGTGGCCTTGTAGGTGCCCCCGGGCAGGCCGATGTCCTCGCCCATGGCGAATACCAGGGGGTCGTTGTCCATCTCCTCGTCATGGGCCCGGCGTACGGCGTCCCAGTAGAAAATCTCCGCCATTGCTTACTTCCCTCCGCCCGCGATCTGGCCCATGGCGCAGCTGTCGTCGTCGCTGAGCACGTACTTGGTCAGGTCCTTCACATCCGGCTCGGGACTGTTCTCGGCGAACGGGATCACCTCGTCGTCCACGTGGTCCCGGGCCTCCTTGTCCATCCGGTCGAAGTCGTCGGCGGTGATCACGCCTTCTTCCACCAGCCGGTCCCGGAACAGGTAGATGGGATCCCGCTCCATCCACCGCTTGATCTCCTCCTCCGACCGGTAGCCGCGCCCGGAATCGGACATGGAGTGGCCGCGCAGCCGATAGGTCATGAGCTCCAGGAAATAGGGGCCCTTGCCGGAGCGCACGAAATCCACGGCCTTCGCGGCGGCGTCCATGACCGTGTCGATGTCCTGGCCGTCCACCTGGGCCGCCTCCATGGCGTAGGCCTCGGCCCGCTTGTACTGATCGTGCATGGGGGTGGAGCGTTCCAGGGAGGTGCCGATGGCGTAGAGGTTGTTCTCGCAGACGAACAGCACCGGAAGCTCCCAGAGCTGGGCCATGTTCAGGGTCTCGTGGAAGGTGCCCTGGTTGTTGGCACCGTCGCCCAGGAAGCAGATGGCGATCTGGTCGGAGCCCTTCATCTTAGCGCCCTTGGCCAGGCCGGCGGCCAGCGGGAAGGGCTCGCCCACCAGGGCGTAACCGCCCATGAAGTGGTTCTGCACATCGAAGATATGCATGGAGCCGCCGCGTCCCCGGGAGGAGCCGGTTTCCTTGCCGTACAGCTCCGCCATGACCTCCTTGGGGTCCGCGCCGCATTTGAGCGCATGAACGTGGTCCCGGTAGCCGGTGATCACATAGTCATGCCCCACGCGGGCCTTTTCCAAGACTCCGAAGGCGCAGGCTTCCTGACCCGGATACAGGTGCAGGAACCCGCCGATGTCCCGGTGGTGGTATGCCTCGGCACAGCGTTCCTCGAAACGCCGCGCGAATACCATCTCCTGGAGCAACCGCTTGCGGTCTGCGGCTTCCATGGCACGTCCTTTCTGTTATACAGGCTATGCGGTTCGGCGAGATCGGTTTCAATGTCGGCGGCATATTTTTGCCGGCAGCGTATGATTCCCGGAAGGTCTTCCCAGGTCAAGTCACGGCCCGATCCCGCCCCTCGCGGCCTGGCCCCTCCGTCCGGGGCGGCGGGTGCTCCGGGTCCGCGTGTCCGGAGCGCACCTCGCGGTGGATATCCGAAAAAAAAAGCCGGGCCCATTCGTAAAAATGGCGCCCCGTGAGGGGCGCCGATAAGGGCAGGCAAGCGGCCGCATAGCCTAGAAGCGCTTCCAGATCTTGCCTTCCTGGGCCGCCTCGGTGCGGGCATCGAGGATGTCCCAGTTCAGATTCTCCACCACCGCGTCGATGTAGGCCCCGCGGCCGCCGGCACCGTGGTCCACCATCCAGGCGTGCTCGAAGCAGTCCATGATGGCGAGCGGCGCGAAGCCGGCGATGTGGCCATCCTCATGGTGCTGGATGAAGTGGTTGTTGATCTGGCCGGTGGCGGGGTCGTAGTAGGCGATGGCCCAGCCGATGCCCCGGGACTTGCCGCAGGTCTTGAAGTCCTCGACCCAGGCGTCGAAGGAACCGAACTGCTCAGCCACGGCCTTGCTGAAGGCGCCGCCGTCGTTGCGGCTCACCCCGGCCTTCAGGTTGCCGAAGTAGTACTCGTGCAGCACCATGCCGTCGTACTCGAAGCCGAAGCGGCGCCGGCGGTCGGTGTACGCGGCGGTGCCGCCCTGGCCGTTGGCCCGCATGTCGGCGAGCTCCTTGTGCAGGGCATTGGCGTTGTTGACGTAGCCGACGTACAGATTCCAGTGATCGTTGATCTGGTCGTCCGAGATGCCGTTGAGGCCGGACGGTTTCAGTTCTTCGCGGACGGAGTAAACGGACATTCTGGCCCCTCCTGGTTTTCCTGAGCGTAAAGTGGGTAAATCCCCAAGGGGTCGGTCGAAATCGTTTTCGGATCGATGAAAAAGATGATTATAGACCCGGATAGAGTTTTCCGACAATGGCGCCGGGCCGTTAAAATCCTTGCGCCCGTGTTGGCTAGCCCGAAAAGGCAGGGTAAACTCTCCCATTTTGCCCGGAGCTTCTGCCCATGCCGAGCTCGCACCTGATGGATACCTACAAACGGCTTCCCGTGGCCTTCGAGAGCGGTAGCGGGGCGACCCTGGTGGATACCGAGGGGCGCGAATACCTGGACGCGGTGAGCGGCATCGCCGTATGCGGCCTCGGCCATGCGCATCCGGCGGTGACCGGGGCGCTGTGCGAGCAGGCGGACCGGCTGGTGCACACCTCCAACCTGTACGGCGTTCCCCTGCAGGAGGAGGTGGGCACCGAGCTTGCGCGTCTCTCCGGCATGGACCGGGTCTTCTTCGCCAATTCCGGCGCCGAGGCCAACGAGGCGGCCATCAAGCTGGCCCGCCGCTTCGGCCATGCCCGGGAGATCGAGCGCCCGGAGATCGTGGTCATGCAGGGCAGCTTCCACGGCCGCACCCTGGCCACCCTCACCGCCACCGGCAACCGCAAGGTGCAGGCGGGCTTCGAGCCCCTCGTCCCGGGCTTCAAGCGCATCCCCTACAACGACCTGGAAGCCGTGGAGCGGGTGGGCTCCGAGAGCACCGTGGCGGTGCTGGTGGAGCCCATCCAGGGCGAGGGCGGGGTAGTAACGCCCGACCCCGAATACCTGGCCGGCCTGCGGCGGCTCTGCGACGAGCACGGCTGGCTGCTCATGCTGGACGAGGTGCAGACCGGCATGGGCCGCACCGGCGCCTGGTTCGCCTTCCAGCACGCGGGTATCCGGCCCGACGTGGTGACCGTGGCCAAGGCCCTGGGCAATGGCGTGCCGGTGGGGGCCATGCTGGCCACCGAGTCCGCGGCCTCGCTATTCGGGCCCGGCACGCACGCCACCACCTTCGGCGGCAATCCCCTCGCCATGGCCGCGGTGCGCGCCGTTCTCCGCACCATCGAGCGGGAGGACCTGGTGGCCGGGGCGGCGGAGATCGGCACCTATCTGCAGGACCGGCTCCGGGAGACGGTGGGCCGCCGCGAGGCGGTGCGGGAGATCCGGGGCCGGGGGCTCATGATCGGCATCGAGGTGGAGGCGGATCTCAGCGGGCTGGTGCAGCGGGCCCTGGACCACGGCCTGCTGATCAACGTCACCGCCGAGCGGGTCATCCGTCTGCTGCCGCCCCTGATCCTGAGCCGCGAGCAGGCCGACCGCATCGCCGAGGGCCTGGACTACCTGCTGGGAGAGATCCTGTGAGCCCCCGCCATTTCCTGCGCCTGGACGATCTCTCCGCCGCGGAGCTGGAGGCGTTGCTGGCCCGGGCCGGGGAGCTGAAGAAGGAGCGGCGCGCGGGACAGGGGCACCCCGTGCTGGCGGGCAGGATCCTGGGTCTGCTCTTCGAGAAGCCCTCCACCCGCACCCGGGTCTCCTTCGAGTCCGGCATCTACCAGCTCGGCGGCTACGGGATGTTCCTCTCCCATAACGACATGCAGCTGGGACGCGGCGAGCCCATCGGCGACACGGCGGAGGTGGTGTCGCGCATGGTGGACGGCATCATGATCCGCACCTTCGGCCACGAGCGCATCACCGAATTCGCCGCGGCCAGTCACGTTCCGGTGATCAACGGCCTTACCGACCGCTTCCATCCCTGCCAGGTGCTCACCGACCTGTTCACCTGGTACGAGCTGCGCGGCTCCATGGCCGGCCGCACCGTGGCCTGGATCGGCGACGGCAACAACATGGCCCACTCCTGGATCAACGCCGCCCGGCTGCTCGATTTCGAGCTGCGGATCGCCTGTCCGGAGGGCTTCGACCCGGAGCCCGACGTGGTGGCCGCGGCCGGCTCCAACGTCCAGGTGCTGCGCGACCCCGCCCAGGCGGCGCGTGACGCGGACATCGTGACCACCGATGTCTGGGCGAGCATGGGCCAGGAGGAGGAGCGGGCAGCCCGCGAGCGGGCCTTCGGCGCCTATCGCGTGGATGCCGCGCTCATGGGCGCGGCCAAGGCCGATGCAATGTTCATGCACTGCCTGCCTGCCCACCGCGGCGAGGAAGTGGACGCCGAGGTACTGGAGGGGCCGCAGAGCGTGGTCTGGGAGGAAGCGGAAAACCGGCTGCACGCCCAGAAGGCGCTCATGGAGCTGCTGATGGGCTAGGGTCTGTTCGCCACCGCCCGGTGGAGGCATGTAAAACGGCGGCGGCCCCGATGGGCCGCCGCCGTTTTTTTCGAGAACGCGGAGCCCGGCGCTTACTGGCTCTGCTGGCCTTTCAGGACCTCCTCGAGGGAGCGGCGTTCATAGCCTTCGGGGGCCTTGAACAGCGCCGGATCGAGGTCCACACCGGACTTGATCTTGAGGATCTCGCTGTTGCCGCCGTCGGGCTTGGTGGTACGCATGGCGAGGCCGATATCCCGGAATCGCTCTCCCAGGTGCTCCAGGGCCCGGTCGCACGGCTTGGGCTGGGACTGCCGGCCGCTTTTGCCCTGCCTGGAAAGCATCTCGAACACCCGGACGGCGTCATCTCCGCCCGCATCGGCGAGGGCCTTCGGGGAGGCCAGGACCTTTCCGCAGCGTTTCCCGTTGAAGTGCACGTCGTAACGGGTGGTGGAATAGCCGGCCACTTCGGGGCCGCTGCCTTTTTCCCGCAGTTCGATGTCGGCCGCGGAGAACTCGTCGGAAGGTTCCGCGGCGGGCATTTCCACGATCTGCTTCCGGGGGCCGTTCACGAACAGGCGATCCCCTTCGGAGGCGTCGAAGAGCATGTAGAAGCCATCGGTCGAAGGGTTCACCCGCACCTTGTCCCCCGTCAGCAGCATTTCCGAACGGCCTTCGGCATGCTTCATGAAGATCCGGGTTCCGGCCTGGGCCGGAGCGGCCAGCGCCACGGCCAGGAAAACGGCGAACAGCATGTGCATCGGTTTAGGCATCCAGGCCTCCCTGCGGAAAGGTTCGTCGATGGTTGGTGTGTCGGGGGCGATACTAACAGCCATTCCGCGGGAAAGGCCCATACCTTTTTGCCTCCCGGCGCAGAACGGCCCCGGGTCCCCCTCCTATGACCGCCTCCAGTGTACCCCAAGGCGGGCGACGCCGGTCCGCCGGGCACCGGCCTATACGAATTCGATTCCCGGCGGCGGCGTATGTTTCCGGGGCACGCCTTCAAGGGGGCTGGAACAGGAGGAGGTAATAGCCGCTGTTGTAGGTGGCGTGCAGGGTGATGGGGGCGGAGAGCCGCCCGTAGCGGTCCTTGAAGTATCCGAAAAGCAGCGAGGGGAGGAAGACGCCGGCGGCCCAGAGCGGCGGATGGCCGGGGAAATGGAGCGCGGAGAAGGCGGCGCTCGTGGCCAGGTTGGCGCTGGACAAGGGCCCCCGGGGAACCGTCGGCAGGCGGCGGGCGAGCGCTTCCTGCAGGAGGCCGCGGAATAGCACCTCCTCGGCTACCGGATAGAGCAGGGCGAGGCTCAGGAATAGCCCGGGACGCTCCAGAGCCCACTCCGGGCGGGCCGGGGAAAAGCCCGCGGCCAGCAGCAGGAGCCAGAAGAGGGGCCCGGCCGCCAGGGCGGCCCGGAAACGTGGATCGCCGAGCATGCCCGGAGCATAGCCCAGGGGGGAGCCGGATGCAGCCCCGGAGCCGGGCGGCTACGGGGTGGGCAAGGCCTCCCGGCGGCTGCGCCAGGCTTCCGGAATGCCTTCCGGACCCACCGCCAGGGCCGCGACGCCGCCGGCGATGGCGCAGGTGGTGTCCCGGTCGCCGCCCCCGGAGACGGTGGCCCAGAGGGTCTCGGTGAAATCGCCGAGGTGGCGGGCGGCGCACCAAAGGGCGAAGGGGACGGTATCGGCGGCGAGCAACTGACTGCCGTTGCCCAGCGTGGCCACGGCCTGACCGATGGGGGCCACTGGGGGCAGTGCCGCGGCGGTCTCCAGTCCGCGCCGGAGCGGGCCCTCCGGAGTGGCGGCCAGGGCCGCCCCCAGTAGGTCCGGCTCGGGGTCGCGTGCCGCCGCCGCGGCGGCGGCCACGGCGATGGCTCCGGCGCGACCCTCGGTATGGGCGTGCGTGACCCGTGCGGAGCGGTCGGCCTGCTCCCGCAGGGCCTCCCGGCTTCCGGCGAAGAAGGCGCCCAGCGGGGCGGCCCGCATGGCGCCGCCGTTACCCATGGAGCCCGCGCCCCCGAAGGCTGCGCCGGCCAGCTCCCGCCAATCGCCGCCTTCGGCAACGGCCTCCAGGAGGCGTTTCGCGCCGGGGCCGTAGCCGCGCCCGGGGGAGGCCGCGTGGTCGCGGGAGAAGACGGCGGCGAGCCGGTCGGGATGGATCTCCCCGTCCTCGCGCAGCACCTCGAAAATCCCCAGGGCCATGGCCGTGTCGTCCGTCCAGGTCCAGGGGCCGTCGGGAAGCGGGCGCCCGCCGCGCGCCAAGTCCTCGGCGAGCTCCGCGGCGAAGAACCGCTCGCCGAAGGCGTCGCCCACGGAAAGTCCTTCCAGGGCCAGGCGGGCTCGCCCGATCGGGGAATCCGGCGCGGCTTCCATGTCGCGGCCTACTTGCCGAAGCCGCCCTTGCAGTTGGGGGACTGCAGGGACTCGGGATTCTGGGCCCGCCACTCCTCGGGGGTCATGGTGTGCATGGACAGCGCGTGCACGCCGCCGGCCAGCTCCTCGGACAGCGCCTTGTTCACGGCGCGCTGCCGGGCCACTTTCTTCTCCCCCTCGAAGGCCTCGGAAACGATGTAGACCTTGAAATGGGATTCCGATCCGGGCGGCACGTTGTGCATGTAGCTCTCGTTGATCACCTCCAGGTGCTCGGGGGTGAAGGCGGAGCGCAGCTTGTCCTCTATGGTGGCTTGTACGGTCATTGTGTGCGCTTACTCCTATAGCGGTTGTACGGCCTTGCCCCGGCTTCCCGGGGCCCGACCTTGCGGCTACTCCTCCTGCTCCAGGTTCAGAGAGACCGAGTTGATGCAGTAGCGGAGCCCCGTGGGGGCCGGGCCGTCGTTGAACAAATGGCCGAGATGGGCGTCGCAGCTGGCGCAGCGCACCTCGGTGCGGATCATGCCCAGGCTGCGGTCGGTGTGGGTGTGGATGTTCTCCTCCACAACCGAGGTCCAGAAGCTCGGCCATCCGGTGCCGGATTCGAACTTGTGGTCGGAATGGAACAGCGGGGCTTCGCAGCAAATGCAGCGATAGGTACCCGGTTCCTTGTTATGCACGTATTCCCCGGAGAACGGGGGCTCGGTACCGCCCTGGCGGCAGACCCGGTACTGCTCCGGGGTGAGCCGGGTTCGCCAATCTATATTCGAGCTGCGGCGCGCGTCCTTCATGGCCTTTCTCCCGCGGGGGTAACAGGATGCCGTTCGTTGGATTCTAAAACAGGCCCCGGGTTTTCCGCCTCTGGACGGTGGGCCCAGGGAGTGGAAAAATTGCCCGCTTCGGCGGCGGTTCCCGTCGCCATCGATGAACAAGGAAGGGTTCGAGAATGGCGGACGTGAACAAGGTGGTGCTCGCCTATTCCGGCGGGCTGGATACCTCCATTATCCTGAAATGGCTCCAGGATACCTACGGTTGCGAAGTCGTAACCTTTACGGCGGATATCGGCCAGGGCGAGGAAGTGGAGCCGGCCCGGGAGAAGGCTAAGCAGCTCGGCGTCTCCGAGATCTTCATCGACGACCTGCGCGAGGAGTTCGCCCGCGACTTCGTCTTCCCCATGTTCCGGGCCAATACGGTCTACGAGGGCCAGTATCTGCTCGGCACCTCCATCGCCCGCCCCCTGATCGCCAAGCGCCAGATCGAGATTGCCCGCCATACCGGAGCGGACGCGGTGGCCCACGGCGCCACCGGCAAGGGTAACGACCAGGTCCGCTTCGAGCTGGGCTACTACGGCCTGGAGCCCGGCATCCGCGTCATCGCCCCCTGGCGGGAATGGGACCTGAATTCCCGCGAGAAGCTGCTCGCCTACGCCGAGCAGCACGGCATCCCCATCGAGGGGAAGAAGGAAGGGGGCGGCTCGCCGTACTCCATGGACGCCAACCTGCTGCACATTTCCTACGAGGGGGGCGTCCTGGAGGATCCCTGGGCGGAGCCGGAGGAGGCCATGTACCGCTGGTCCGTGTCCCCCGAGGAGGCCCCCGACCGCCCCACCTACATCGAGGTGGACTTCGCCGGTGGCGATCCAGTGGCCATCGACGGCGAGCGGCTGTCCCCGGGTGCGCTCCTGTCCCGGCTCAATCGGCTCGGCATGGACAACGGCATCGGCCGCCTGGACATCGTCGAGAACCGCTACGTGGGCATGAAGTCGCGCGGCGTCTACGAGACCCCGGGCGGTACCATCCTTCTCGAGGCGCACCGTGCCATCGAGTCGCTCACCGTGGACCGGGAGGCCGCCCACCTCAAGGACACCCTCATGCCCCGCTACGCGGAGCTCATCTACAACGGCTACTGGTGGGCCCCCGAGCGGCGCATGCTACAGGCGGCCATCGACGAGAGCCAGACCAACGTCCACGGCACCGTGCGGCTCAAGCTCTACAAGGGCAACGTTACCGTCGTCGGCCGCAGCTCCGAAAGCAGCCTCTACAACCCCGAGCTGGCCACCTTCGAGGAGGATACGGTCTACGACCAAGCGGACGCCGAGGGCTTCATCAAGCTGAACGCCCTGCGCCTGCGGGTCGGCCAGTCCGTACAGGGAGGCTGATCGCCGGCCGCGTTTCCCCTGGCCGTGTGTCGCGCGGCCAGGGAAAGCGCCCCCCTATTCTTCCCGAAGCTCCTGCAGTCGGCGGTTCAGCTCGATGGTCTGGGCTTTGTCCCGGGTCATCTCCTGCGCCCGGGCGATCTCGTCGCGCTCCATCCGCTTCTCGATGATCTCCCGGTTCTTGCGCGCCGCGGGAACGCCCTGGGACGCCGCGAAGTTGAACCACATGTGCGCCTTCACGTAATCCTTCGGCACCCCCTGCCCCTGGCTGTACATGTAGCCGAGATTGCTCTGGGCCTTGGGGTGGCCCTGCTCGGCGGCCATGCGGAACCACTGCACCGCTTTGGCATCGTCCTGGGACACCCCCTCCCCGTTGCTGTACATGACCCCGAGGTTGAACTGGGAGACCGCCTTGCCCTGCTCGGCGGCGCGCCGGAACCACTGGGCCGCCTTGGCGTTGTCCTTCGCGACCCCCTCGCCCGTCTTGTAGCGCACCCCGAGATCGTGCTGGGCGTCCGCGTCCCCCTGGGCGGCCGCCTGGCGCAGCCAGCGTATGTCCTTGTCCTGGGGGGCCTCGCCGCCCTCGCCGTACAGGCCGCCGTTCCCGGAATCCTGCTCTTCCTTGCTGGCCAGGTCCTGGAAGACCCGGGTGGCCACGCCGTAATTACCGTTCTCCAGGGCGTACACGCCCCGCAGGTACTCGCGGTCGGAGGAAAAGCCCTGCATGAACTCCAGCAGGCTCGATTCCTCCTCCTCCTTATTCTGGTCGGAGGAGCCGGACTGACCATCGCCAGCCGACGGAGGAGCGGCGCATCCGCCCAGCACGCTTCCCGCAAGGAGGGCCGCCAGGATCCTCGAGCATAGGGCCATACCGTTCGTCCTCGTTCTGCCGTCGCTTTTCGGCGACCCGATTGTCGCATTTCAGCGCGGCTCTCGGGCATCCGCGGGGTCGCCGTGGCCCAATCATACACGCCCGGGATGCCGGCTGGGACTCGGCGGAGCCGGCTTTCTCCGACAACTCCTCAGGAGGGGGCGGTTCGCCAGCGGCGCTCTTTCCAGCGGTTGGCCGCGCGTCCGGGGGCGGACACCAGGCCGATGCCCGCCTTGGCGAGGGGGTCGAGCTCCGTCTCCCAGCTGCGGTCGGGGACGATGGCGCTGTCTCGTGCGGTGCGGACGCGGTTGCCCGCAAGGTTATGGTTGTCCCGGTCGGCCCAGTTCCGGATCTGGCCGTCCTCCAGGGGCAGCCCCAGGAAGTCCATGAGCGGCCGCATCTCCCACTCCGGACTGGCGGCAAGGCGCTCGTAGCGGATCACCCAGTGGGGCCGGTTGAACAGCAGCCGGAACAGCCGCAGGGAGCGGTAGGAAAATTGGACTGCCGGCCCGAACAGGCGGCCGTTGCGCCGCCGGATGGAATTGGAGCGCCCCCTGGGATCCCGCAGGATGTGGACGGGCACCACCTCCAGCTCTGGGTGGGCGAGGAGCCGCCGCAGCCGGGATACCCTTTTGGAGGAGTCCACCACGTAGGCCGTCCCCGAGGCCCGCCCCGCCGCCGCGAACAGCCGCGCGTTGTCGCGACGGAAGTCCGCCGGGTCCCGGGCCTCCAGATCCAGGGCCGCGAGCCCGCCGTGGCTGGCGGATACCAGCTCGGCGTTGACCCGGGTCCAGAATGGGCAGTCCCAGACGGTGGGCGCTCCGCAGGCGCAGCTGTTGCCGATCCGGTCCAGACTCCCGGGCCTCCCGCTGCGCTCGAGGCGGGCGAATTTCCGCAGCTTGTGGACCTCGCCCACGCCGACCATGCCGGAATGGGCGTTGAGCAGGACATCCAGGAGGGTGGAGCCGCTGCGCCCCAGGCCGGTGATATAGACCACCTTCATCCCGTTTTCCTCCGTTCGCGCACGTGATGACCGGATGGCGGGCCTTCAGTCACGTCCTTCGGGTTGGAAGGGCCTTGTGGGGGTGCTCTCCCGGCGAGCCTGGTCTAGATGGCTCGAACGGGCCGCCCGGCTTCCCGCTGGGCTTGATCCGCCAGCAGCCGGTCCAGCCGGGCCGTGACCGAATCCACGTCGATGAGGCGCATGGCCGCCGCGCCGCGGCCCAGGCCTCGCGAGGAGGCCGCCGGGTAGCGGTCCACGCACCATTCCCGGGACCGGTAGGGGCCGGAGCGCGCCGGATCGGAGGCGGCATAGAGCCCGATCACCGGGGTGCCGACGGCGGTGGCCATGTGCACGGGTCCCGTATCGGGTGCGAGCAGGACGGTCGACTCCCCGAGGAGGGCCAGCATCTCCTTCAGCGAGGTCCGGCCCGCGAGATTGCTGGCGGGATGGGCCATCGCCCCCCGGATGGTCTCGATGAAGCGGTGATCCCGGGGCGCGGCCCCCCCGGTGAACAGGACCTGGCAGCCGTGCCGGGCGGCGGCGTGATCGGCCACCCGGGCATAGCGCTCCGGGAGCCAGTTGCGCCGGTTTCCGGCGCTGGCGCAGGGATTGATCACCAGTGCCCGCCTGTCCGGCACCATCAGGGAGCGGGCCCGGAGGCGGGCCGCCTCCGGAATGGGAATGCCCCATTCCAGGTGCCGCTCCTTGATCCCCAGGGCCCGGCTGAAGCCGAAATAGCCGTCCAGGGTATGCGGCGAAGGGCCCGGATGGATGGCGCCGTGGACGAAGGCTCGCTGGAAGTCCTTGGCCCGCGGACGGTCGTAGCCGATCCGGAATCCCGCCCGGACCGCCGTGCTCACCAGGTTGGCCCGCCAGGCCGCCTGCGCGTGCAGCAGGACATCGAAGCGCCGGCCGCGGAGGCGGGACCAAAGCGCGGTTAGGGAGCGGGCCGTGCGCGCCTTGTCGAGCACCAGCAGCTCCACCCCCTCCAGGCCCGCCACCAGTTCCGCCTCCGTCCGACCGATGATCCAGGTGAGGCGCGTTTCCGGAAGCTCCCGCTGCAGGGTGCGGACCAGGGGAACGATGTTCACGACGTCGCCGATGGCCGAAAGGCGAAGCAGGCAGAGCGAGCGGGGTGGATCCGGGATCCGCGGAGCGGGGGTCACGGGTGGCCTCCCTGTAGGCGGTACGCCTGCGCGGCCGGGTCTGATCCTCGCGACGCGGACGTACGGATGGGCCCTGGCGTGAAGTGCTCGGGGCAGAGCTCGGCCAGGGTCTCCAGATAGCGCTCCAGGACGTTGCCGTGGTCGTGGACGAACCGGTGGCCCGCCGCGCCGATGGCCGCCCTTCGCCGCGGATCCCGGAGGAGCGCGGCCAGCTCTTCCGCCAGCTCGGGCGCGCCGCTTACCTGGATGGCGCCGCCCGCGCCCTGAAGCCCTTCCAGCTCGCCGCGGAATTTCTCCATGTGCGGCCCCACGAGCACCGGTCGGCCCAGGGCCGCGGGCTCGAGGAGGTTGTGTCCGCCAATCGGCACCAGCGAGCCGCCCAGGAAGACCAGGTCGGCGTGCCCCAGGAACCAGGTCAGCTCCCCGAGGGTGTCCGCCAGGTAGATGGCCGTGTCCGCCGTGATCGGGTCGCCGCGGCTGCGGACGGCCACCCGGGAGGTTCGGGCCTGGAGCTCGTGAAGGATCCGCGTCCCCCGAGCGGGGTGGCGGGGCGCGATGACGAGCAGCCTGTCCGTCGGTGCCGCCCGAAGCCACAGGTCGGCGAGCGCCGCCTCCTCCCCGGCATGGGTGGAGCCCGCCAGGACATACGGACGGGCGACCGGGGACGCCTCGGGGACCTCACGGGCGAGCTCCCCGGCCCGCGCGAACTTCAGATTCCCCAGCACGCGGATGCGCTCCGGGGGCATGCCCAGGGCGTGGAAGCGCCTGCCGTCCTCCTGGGAACGCGCCAGGCAGCCGTGCACCGCGCCCAGAGCGGCGGCAAGGACGGCCCGGATCCACGCGGGGGCCTCCAGGGTGCGCCGGGAAAGCCGGCCGTTGATCACGAACAGCGGGATATCGCGCTCGCGGCAGGCCTTGAAGAGATTGGGCCAGAGCTCGGTCTCCACCACGAGTGCGCAACGGGGCTGCGCCCGCCGGAAGAAACGGTGGACCGCGCCCCGGAAATCCACCGGGAGGTAGGTGTGCCGCGTGCCCGAGGGCAGCCGCTTTTCCGCCGTTTCCGCACCGGTGGGGGTGCAGGTGGACACCAGGATGCGCCGCCGGGGATGGGCTGAGGCCAGCGCCTGGACGAGGGAGCAGGCGGCCCATACCTCGCCCACGGACACGCAGTGCACCCAGAAGTCGAAAGGTCCTTCGGGCAGACTCCAGCCGAGGCGCTGCCGGAAATATCGGCCGCCCCGGTTATCGCGCACGGTGCGCCACAGCAGGTAGCCGGTGGCCGGTGGCGCCGCCAAACTGGTCACCACGCGGTAGATATCCGGTCGCATGGGAATGGACCCGGGTGGCAGGGAAGAGGGGGAACCTCAGACCAAGCTGCCACGGGGGGCGCGGCGCGTCATGACGCCTCGGCGGGGAATTTGAGGCGGGACAAGATCGCCCACCGGCATGGCCGCGGGAGACCGGCTCCGCTCAGGAGTCGCGGTTCGCCCCGGCCGTGCCCATGGACTCGGAGGAAGGCGCCTGCGGAACGCTTTCCATCCCGGAAGAGGAGGTGGCGAAATGGATGTCCCGCTGCGGGAAGGGGATGATGACGCCGTGCTGCCGGAACAGCTCGTCGATGCGGAACCGGAGGTCCGAGGGGACCGACAGCATATAGTCCAGATGGGTGAAGCAGCGCAGCTCGAAGAGCAGCGCGCTGTCCCCGAAGTCCCGGAACAGCACCAGGGGCTGCGGCTCCTCGTAGACCTGGGTGTGCTCCTGGGCCACCTGCGTCAGCAGCTCATGGACCAGGCCGGTATCGGAGCCGTAGGCCACGTTCACGTTGATGATCAGGCGGGTGCGGTAGTCGGAATGGGTCCAGTTGGTGACCGTGGAGGAGACTAGCTCGGAGTTGGGAACGATCAGCTCCGCACGGTCATAGGTGCGCACCACGGTGGACCGGACCCGGATATGCAGGACCTCCGCCCACTGCTTCTGGTACTCCACCACGTCGCCCACCTTGATGGGGCGCTCGAAGAGCAGGATCAGGCCGGAGACGAAATTGTTGATGACGTTCTGCAGCCCGAAGCCGATACCCACGGAGAGGGCGCCGGCGATGATGGCGAGGTTGGTGAGATCGAAGCCGGCCACCGAGATGGCGATGAAGGCCCCTACCACCAGCACGGTGTAGAACACCAGCGAGGAGATGCTGTTGCGCAGGCCCGCGTCCGGGGTGAATCGCGGCAGGATGCGGTAGTGGAGCCCCGCGCGCAGCCAGCGGCCCAGGTAGAAGACCACCAGGAACACGGCGAGGGCCACGCCGATGCCGACGAGCGAGAACTCGTACTGGCCGATGTGGAAGCCGAACAGGATCGGCCGCACGGACCACCAGACCCGCTCCAGGGGAAACTGCCAGAGCGCCAGCACGGTGAGCAGCCCGCCGGCCATGACCACCACCCGTACCAGCATCCCCAGCAGCTCCACGGCGTTGGCCTGTCGGGCGGGGGTGAGGAAGGGCGCCAGCGACTCCGGAGGGCGGCTCTTCTTGAGGCGCCCCACGCCGCGGCTCAGGCCGCTGGCCAGGGCGCCGGCGGCCAGCAGGAGGAGTATGGAGGCGAGCAGGTTGAGAAGCAGGAATCCGGCCAGACGGTGGTAGCCCATCAGGGCGATGGTGGGCAGGGCCAGGGCGGTGGCCGCCACCAGCAGCCGGCCCAGCCCCAGCGCCAGCTCGCGCATGGGCGGCAGGGGCTCTCCCGGGCGCGCCCCGCCGATGCTGCGCCAGCCCTCCCGGTTCCGCAGGCTCCATAGCGCCGGCAGGGTCACCAGGGTAAGCAGCAGGACCAGCACCGACTGGAGGGCCACCGGTAAGGGGAAGCTCTGGTGGGCGATCACCAGGAAGGCCACCGTGCCGGTCACGGCGAACAGTCCGCGCCCGGCGTTCCAGAGCCGCCTGATGCCCGGCTGCTCCAGCCGCTTGGCCAGATCGTCCGACTCGAAGGGTCGCAGTAGGACCGGAAACAGGGCCAGACCCAACCGGTAGGCAGCGAAAATCCCCAGGCCCGTCTCGAGGAAAAAGCCGAATGCGTGCTCCCGGGCCGCCACCAGCTCCAGCGCCACCACCAGGGCGGCGGGTATGCACAGGGAGAAGGCACGGTCGCGCACCGCGCCGGCCAGTCCCGCGCCCAGGTAGCGCAGCCGGTAGTGACGCGTCGGGCCGCCGGGGGTGGCGGCCCAGTGCCCCGTGCCACGCCGCAGGGCCCACCCCAGAAGCAGCCCCAGGACGAGCCCCGCGCCGATCGCCCAGTAGACCTCGGCCGCGCTGGGGAGGCCCCAGTCCGGCCGGATGGTGGCGATGGCGGCCAGCTGCTTCCAGGCCGTTTGCAGGGTCTCGGGGGCCCACGGGTAGGGACCGTTCTCCACCACCTTCTCCATGGGCACCTCCTCCTCTGCCGCCAGCCCGATCAGGGGGAGAAAGGGCAGCGCGAGCAGGAACGGCACCGCGAGCAGGCCGGCGATGGACAGCAGCCGGTGCGGATGTTCCTCGGTGTCGGCCATGTCGATTCAGTCCGTGGTGGCGCCCCGGCTCGCCTCGCCGGCCAGCTTGGCGTACTTGGCCAGCATCCCGCGGGTATACCGGGGCGCCGGCGGGCTCCACGCTTGCCGCCGACGCTCGATTTCCTCCTCGCTCAGCCGGGCCTCGAGCAGGCGCCGGTCGGCGTCGATGGTGATCTCGTCCCCTTCCCGAAGCAGTCCGATGGGCCCGCCGGCGGCCGCTTCCGGCGCCACGTGGCCCACCACCATGCCGTAGGTGCCGCCGGAGAAGCGGCCGTCCGTGATCAGGCCAACGGAGTCACCGAGTCCTTGACCCACCAGTGCCGAGGTGGGGCCCAGCATCTCGCGCATGCCCGGACCGCCCTTGGGGCCCTCGTTGCGGATCACCACCACGTCGCCCGCGCGGATCTCGCGGCCCTCGATGGCGTCCATGGCGGCGTCCTCCGAGTCGAAGATCCGCGCCGGGCCGGTGATGGTGGTGGTCTTCAGGCCGGAGATCTTGGCCACGGCGCCGCCGGGGGCCAGGTTGCCCTTGAGGATGGCCAGGTGTCCGCGGGCATAGACGGGATCGTCGAAGGGCCGGATGACCGCCTGTTCCGGGTCGGGATCCTCCGGAATCCCTTCCAGCACCTCGGCCACGGTGCGTCCGGTGACGGTGAGGCAGTCCCCGTGCAGCAGGTCGCGGGCGAGCAGCATCTTCATCACCTGCGGTACGCCGCCGGCGTGATGGAACTGGGTGGTGACGAAGCGGCCGGAGGGCTTGAGGTCGCAGAGCACCGGGACCTGCTGGCGGATGCGCTCGAAGTCGTCGATCTCCAGGTCCACCTCGGCGGCCCGGGCGATGGCGAGCAGATGGAGCACCGCGTTGGTGGAGCCGCCGAGGGCCATGACCACGGCGATGGCGTTCTCGAAGGCCGCTCGGGTCAGGATGTCGCGGGGCAGGATCTGCTCGTGGATGGCATGGGCGAGGGCGCGGGCGGATTCCTCCGCGGACTTGGCCTTCTCCTCGTCCTCGGCGGCCATGGTGGAGGAATAGGGCAGGCTCATGCCCATGGCCTCGAAGGCGGAGGACATGGTGTTGGCGGTGAACATGCCGCCGCAGGAGCCCGCGCCGGGGCAGGCGTTGCGCTCCACGCCCTTGAGGTCCTCCTCGGCCAGGTTTTGGGCCTGGTATTTCCCCACCGCCTCGAAGGCGGAGACGATGGTGAGGTCCTCGCCTTTGTACCAGCCCGGCTTGATGGTCCCGCCGTAGACGAATACCGCCGGGATGTTCATGCGGGCGATGCCGATCATGGCGCCGGGCATGTTCTTGTCGCAGCCCCCCAGGGCGATCACCCCGTCCATGGACTGGCCCTGGCACACCGTCTCGATGGAGTCGGCGATCACCTCCCGGGACACCAGGGAGTACTTCATGCCCTCGGTGCCCATGGAGATGCCGTCGGAGATGGTGATGGTGCCGAACAGCTGGGGCATGGCCCCGGCCTCGCGCAGGGCCTCCTCGGCGCGGTGGGCCTGATCGCCGATTTTCACGTTGCAGGGGGTGATGGTGCTGTGTCCGCTGGCGACGCCGACGATGGGCTTGTTGAAGTCCTCGTCTCCGAAGCCCACGGCGCGCAGCATGGCGCGGTTGGGGGTTCGCCGCACCCCGTCGGTGGTGGCGCGGCTACGGCGGTTATCCGGCATGGCGTTTGGTGCCCTTAGTTTGTCCCGTTTGGGTTTTCGGGATTGCCCTTATGCAGGATGCTGGTAACTGTTCCAGCGAACAATCCCTACCAGACTAATCGGATCGGGGCCCGAATGATGCCCCCTTCCCGTCCCTCGTGGCCGCGAGGCGACGGATGGGCCGGGGCGTCCGTCCCCGATCCGGACCATTCCGCCGCTCAGGACGTTACCTGCGAGAGGTCGCGCACGGCGCCGCGGGCGGCGGAGGTGGTCAGCGCCGCGTAGGCGCGCAGCGCCTGGGAGACGGGCCGTTCGCGGTCCACGGGCTTCCAGGCCCCGGCGCCGCGCTCCGCCATCGCCGTCCGTCGGCGCCCCAGCTCCGCTTCGTCGGCATCGATGTCGATGGTACGCCCCGGGATGTCGATGACCACCGTGTCGCCCTCCTCCACCAGGCCGATGGGGCCGCCCTGGGCGGCCTCCGGGGAGACGTGGCCGATGGAGAGTCCCGAGGTGCCGCCGGAGAAGCGGCCGTCGGTGATCAGGGCGCATTCGGCCCCGAGCCCCTTGGACTTCAGGTAGCTTGTGGGGTAGAGCATCTCCTGCATGCCCGGGCCGCCCTTGGGCCCCTCATAGCGGATGATCACCACGTCGCCCGGATTGATCTTATCCCCCAGGATGGCCTCCACGGCGGCATCCTGGCTCTCGAAGATGCGTGCCGGGCCGGTGAACTGGAGGATGGACGCATCCACCCCGGCGGTCTTCACGATGCAGCCCTCGGGGGCCAAGTTGCCGTAGAGCACCGCCAGGCCGCCGTCGGGGCTGTAGGCGTGCGCCACGTCGCGGATGCAGCCGTCCTCGCGATCCAGGTCCAGGGACGGCCAGCGGGTGGCCTGGAAGAAGGGGTCCTGGCTGGGGATGCCGGCCGGTCCGGCCAGGTAGCGGGTGACCACCGCCTCGTCGTCCGTGCGGTGGATGTCCCAGCGGGCCAAGGCGTCGCCCATGGTGGGGCTATGCACCGTTGGCAGCTCCGTGTGCAGCAGTCCCCCCCGGTCCAGCTCGCCCAGGATGCCCATGACGCCGCCGGCGCGGTGGACGTCCTCCATGTGGTACTGGTTGCTCGAGGGCGCCACCTTGGACAGGTGCGGCACATACCGCGACAGCCGGTCGATGTCGGCCATGTCGAAATCCACCTCGCCCTCGCGGGCCGCCGCCAGCAGGTGCAGCACCGTGTTGGTGGAGCCGCCCATGGCGATGTCCAGAGACATGGCGTTCTCGAAGGCCTCGAACGTGGCGATGGAGCGCGGCAGCACGGAGCTATCGTCACCCTCGTAGTAGCGCTTGGCCAGATCCACCACCAGCTCGCCGGCCTGCTCGAACAAGGCCTTGCGGTCGGCGTGGGTGGCCAGCAGCGAGCCGTTGCCCGGCAGCGAGAGGCCCAGCGCCTCGGTGAGGCAGTTCATGGAATTGGCGGTGAACATGCCGGAGCAGGAGCCGCAGGTGGGGCAGGCGGAACGCTCCACATTCTCCATGTCGTCGTCGGACAGCTCCGGGTTCACGGCGTAGACCATGGCGTCCACCAGGTCGAGCTTGGTGTCCTTGCCCGCCAGCTTGGTCTTGCCCGCCTCCATGGGCCCGCCCGAGACGAACACCACCGGGATGTTCAGGCGCATGGCGGCGTTGAGCATGCCCGGGGTGATCTTGTCGCAGTTGGATATGCACACCAGGGCGTCGGCGCAGTGGGCATTCACCATGTACTCGATGGAGTCGGCGATCAGCTCCCGCGAGGGCAGGCTGTAGAGCATGCCGCCGTGGCCCATGGCGATGCCGTCGTCCACGGCGATGGTGTCGAACTCCTTGGCGATGCCGCCCGCCTCTTCCACCGCTCCGGCCACCAGCTGACCCAGATCCTTGAGATGGACGTGGCCGGGCACGAACTGGGTAAAGGAGTTGGCCACGGCGACGATGGGCTTGCCGAAGTCGTCGTCGGTGACGCCGGTGGCCCGCCACAGGGCGCGCGCGCCGGCCATGTTGCGGCCGTGGGTGGTGGTGCGGGAGCGGTATTGCGGCATGGGGGTCGTCTCCGGGGGCTAAGTCGATGAGGAACCGCCAAGAAGGCTTAAAGAACAATACCCTAAATCGGGATGTAGGAGCGGCGTCCCCGCCGCGACCTACCGAAATAGGCATCCAACCCGAAAGGCGTCGCGGCGGGGACGCCGCTCCTACAGGGGGTGCGGTTTCGGGCCGTTTTCCTCGGCGCGCTTGGCGTCCTTGGCGGTTTGGTGTTTTCTGTTTTTCGTTTAAGAAGCAGCGTGCTCCTTCGCCAGCGCCCGCAGCTTGGGCACCTCCAGCCCCGCCTCGTCGGCGTAGCCGATGGCCCGCGCCAGGCGGGCCGGCGCGGAGCGGCCGGTGTTGCCGTGCTCGGGGTCGGCGAGCATGGCCTCGGCCATGCCGGCCACCAGCCGCTCGCGCTCCAGCTCGGCCCCGGTGAGCCAGGCCTGGATGTCCATGATCTCGTCGGCCACCTGGTGGGCGAGCTCGCGGTGGTGGTTCCACAGCGTGCCCGTGGTGCCCCCGGTCTCCAGGCCGGCGATGTTGGTGGTGAGGATATAGACGTTCTTGCGCACCAGCTCGAAGAGCATCTCCTCGTAGTCCTCCACCCGGCGCGCTGGGATGCCGATGCTGTCCAGGGCGTTCACCAGCAGGCCGGCGTTGGGGCCGTAGGCGGGCGAGGCGATGATGGGGTTCACTGCCTTGCCGGGCTTCTTCTCGAACCACACGGCGCTCGCGGTGGGCTGCGGCAGGTCGTGCGCCTCCCAGTCCCGCGGCAGCAGCTCGTTCTGGATCAGCCCTACCCGGTCTGCCCAGGCGGCGGGCAGGTGCGCCAGGGTGGGATGCAGGTCCTTCTCCCCGACGGTCACCAGGACCAGGGCAGGCTCCGGGTAGCGCGCCGCCGCCTCCACCGGGTCCATGTCGCGCGTGACCGGGTACACGGCGTGTCCGGCGCGCAGCAGTCCGTGGGCGAAGACGCCGCCCATCTCGCCGACGCCGAGGAGTACGACGGGTGCCTGCATGGGATCCTCCCTTGTTTGCCAATCATGGTCGGGATTGCGGGGCTCCGCTTTTGCTTGTCGCGGCCGGAGGCCGCTCCCACAGGTACTTCCAGGGGGCCGGCGCAATTTGTGGGAGCGACTTCCGACCGCGACGTCTGGCCCACTGAATCGGGCTCCCAGCCCCCGAGGCGCTGACCGGGATGGCCGCTACTGCTCCCTGGCCTTTTCGCGGGCTTTCTCCAGCCGGCTGCGGGCCTGCTCCAGCTTCTGGCGGAGCGATTCGAGCTTCTCCTTGGCCTGCTTTTCCTGTTCCTTGAGCTTTTCGATGCGCTCCAGGTAGCGGACATAGTTCTGCTCGCTGCCCAAGCGCACCTTTTCGCCCTCGATGCGGTTCTGCCGGGCCTGCTCGTAGACCTTCCGCGCCTGTTCCACCCGCTTCTCCAGCTTCTGCACCTGGATCTCGGCCTGGGTGATGTTCACGTCCGAGGCGTCGGGGGGCTCGTCCTTCGGGGTATCGGACTGCTTCCGCCCGGAGGGGTCCGTGCTCGGGGCGCCCGATTTCATCTCGATGCGCTGGACGTCCTCGCGGCCCGGCGGCGGGGAATCGGCGTAGTGGACCGTGCCGTCGTCGTCGGTCCACTTGTAGATGACCTCGGCCGCCGCCGGTGCGGGGATCCAGGCGGCCAGCGCCAGGAGCAGGAGCGCGGTTCCCGGAACCGTATTCCCGTACGGCCTCCGGGTAGAGGCGGATAGTGGCATGGGTGACGAATCCCCATATTCCGTGGTTATGCCCCGCTCAAGGGGGCTTTGCCGCTCTCGCCGTGCGGCACGAACAGGGTCACCTGGACCTCGTGGACTTCCGTTTCGGCGCAGATCTCCCGGCGGAGCCGCTCGGCGATCTCGTAGGCCTCCGCCAGGGTGCGGTTCGGATCCACCTCCACGGCCAGCTCCAGGGTGACGCGTCCGTCCAGATAGTGGACGGTATGGTCCCGGATGGCGAGGGGGTGCGCCCGGGCCTCGATGCGGCGGCGCACCTCGGCCATGATCTGGTCCCGGTTGGGGAGGAGCGGCGCGCCCTGCTCGTCGTTCTCCGGGTCCACGTGCACCAGCACCTCGGAGACCTCCGGGTGCTGCTGAATGACGTGCTTGCGCACCCGCTCCGCGATCTGGTGGCCCTCGGAGACGCTCACCGTCCCGGGCACCTGCACGTGCACGTCCACCAGCACCTCCGGCCCCATGCGCCGGGTCTTGAGATTGTGCACGGATTTGACCCCCTCGACGCGGAGCATCAAGCGCCGGATCTGCTCCACTTCCTGCTGGTCCAGGGCGGTGTCCACCAGCTCCTTGATGGCGTCCCAGCCGAGCTTGCCGCCCGCCCAGACCACCATGAAGGCCACCGCCACGGCGGCCACCGTGTCCAGTACCGCCCAGCCCATCATGGAGCCTGCAATGCCGGCCAGCGCGGCCACCGAGGAAAGGGCGTCGGTGCGGTGGTGCCAGGCGTTGGCCACCACCGTGGTGGCCTGATACCGGCGGCCGATGCGCACCTGGATCCGGTACAGCCACTCGTTGGCGCCGATGGAGAACAGGGCGGCCACCAGCGCCGGCCAGGTGGGCAGCGGGACCTCGCCCGCGGCCAGGCGGACGGCCGCGTTGATGGCGATGCCCAGCCCGGCGCCAATGAGGATCAGGCCCAGCAGCACCGTGGCCAGAGTCTCGAAGCGGCCGTGGCCGTAGGGGTGGTCGGCGTCCGGCTCGCGGGCCCCCATGCGTACCGCCGCCAGCACCAGGGCGTCGGTGAGCAGGTCGGACAGGGAGTGCAGCCCGTCGGCGATGAGCGCCTGGGAGCTGGCCAGTACTCCGATAACGGTCTTCACCGCCGCCAGCACCAGGTTGGTGACCGCGCCGATAAGGGTCACCTTCTGGGCGGCTTCGGTGCGCTCGGGGTCGGTGGCGGCAGACCCCGGCCCGGTCTCAGGCGCCTCCGTCATCGTCTCCGTGCACTTGCAGAACCACTACCAGCTCCTCGCCCTCCTCGCGCGCCTCGAGCACGGTATGGCCGTGGACACGGCTCCAGGCCGGGATGTCGTGCAGCACCCCCGGATCGCTGGCTCGGACCTCCAGCACCGTACCCGGTGCGAGCTCGGCCACCCGCTCCCCGGTGCGGATCACCGGCATGGGGCAAAGCATACTGCGGGCGTCGAGGAATTCCCGCTGCGCTTCTTCAGACATGCCATTCCTCGGGAATCTGCGCGGGGGGCATGGGCGCCACCTCGGTGACGTAGGGCTCGCCCCCCGGCGGGGTGATCTCCGCGCGGACGCGGTCGGCGCTGCGGCCCTTGCCGTAGCGGGCGGTGATGCGCGCGGCCATCTGCAGGTCGGAGTCGTCGGGCTCGCCCTGCACCAGCGCCAACGGCCCCGGGAAGTCCAGGTCCCGTACGGCGTGGAAGCGCTTGCGGTAGCCGTTCATGAAGCGGTTCTCGCCGTCCTCGCGAGCGATGATCAGCTTGTAGTTCGGTGCCGGACGCAGGTGTCGCCCCATCTTCAGGAGCATGATGTCGTCCAGGTCGTATTCCTTCTTGCCCCGGACGTTCCAGAGATCCGCCAGCTTGCGCGAGAAGTTCTCGTCGGTGAGAAAACAGCAGCCGCCGGCCGGCTGGCTGTATTCCTCGAAGCCGAACTGGGCGGCGAGCTGCATCTGGGGCTTACGCGAACGGCCGGTGAACCCGTAAAGCCCCTCGCGGTCCACCCAGCCCTCGCGCTCGGGGAGGGTGGGCTCGAGCTGCTGGGCGCACAGGGGGCGCAGCAGGCGGTCGCCCGCGCCGGACTCGTCGGCGACCACCGGAAAGGTGTCGCGGCGCTGGGATTTGGGGCGCTGGCCGATGACCTCGCCGGTGATGATGAAGTCGAAGCCGTTGGCCTCCATCCATTCCCGAGCCTTGGCCACCATGAAGCCCTTGCAGTCCAGGCACGGGTTGAGGTTCTGGCCGTAGCCGTGCTTGGGGTTGGTCACCACGCCCACGTATTCCTGCGAGATGTCCACGATATGGAGCTTGATCCCCACCTGCTCGGCGGACCACAAGGCGTTGTTGCGCTTGGCCTTATCCTTGTCCTTCTGGCGGATGGCGTGGGTATGGCCCTCCACGCAGAAGCCGGTGAAGAAATTGATCGCCTCCACGTGGACGCCCTGGTCCTGCACCACCTTAGCGGCCAGCATCGAGTCCAGCCCGCCGGAGAGAAGCGCAACGGCCTTGGGCTGCGCGCTCATTCCGCTATCCTCCTGCATATTCGTGCTCCCGGCGCGAAGCCGGTACGGAAAAATTCGGGATGACACGGGTAAATCGGGCCCTGGAGGGGAGATTCCCTCAAGGGCCCGGTTACGCGTAGAATTTTACGCCTGGATGGTAACGTATTGCGGCAAAAAATTCCCCCGGAGAGGAAGCCCCACCCGTTTCCGGGCAAGGATTCCCATGTAGGAGACGTACATGAGCGAGGAAGGTTCCCGGATTCCCGACGAGGATCCCCAGGCGATTCTCGACCGCGCCCACGAACGGGCGCAGGAAGCGGGCAAGGAGTACCAGGGCGAGCTTACCCCGGAAGAGGCCTACGCCATCCTGGAGAAGCTGCCCAACGCCCAGCTGGTGGACGTGCGGACCCGCCCCGAGCGGGATTTCGTGGGGTATCCCACCCTGGGAACCCACGTGGAGTGGGAGACGTACCCGGGGATGGAGTACAACCCCGATTTCCCCGGCCAGCTCCAGAACGAGGTGGGCACGGATACCTCCCAGGTGCTGGTGTTCATGTGCCGCAGCGGTGCGCGCTCTGGAAAGGCGGCCGAGGCCATGACGAGCCAGGGGTATGCCCACTGCTACAATCTGATCCAGGGCTTCGAGGGCGACAAGGACGAGCAGGGTCATCGCGGCCGCAAGGGCGGCTGGCAGGCGGCCGGTCTGCCCTGGGAGCAGAAATAACCGCGCAGAAAGGGGCTGGTCGATGACCGACGCCTTGTTCGCCGAGGTTCCACTGTTCGCCGGCCTCTCCAGCGACAAGCTGGAGGCGCTGGAACGGCTCTCCCTGTCCCGCACCTACGAGCGGGGTGCGGTGATCTTCCGCCAGGGCGACCCGGCGGATGGCCTCTACCTGATCGAGACGGGCCGGGTGAAGCTCCAGCTCACGCAGCAGGACGGCGAGGAAGTGATCGTGGACCTGCTGGGCGAGGGGGAATACTTCGGCGAGATGGCCCTCATCGATGCCGAGCCCCGCTCCACCGGAGTGGTGGCGCTGCAGGAAACCGCAATCCGTTATCTCCCCAAGGCCGATTTCCGGCACTTTCTGAGCCGGTCGAACGAGCTGGCCCAGAGCCTGCTCCAGGGCATGACCGAGCGCCTGCGCAACGCCAACCGCATGATCGAGTCCCTTGCCACTCTGGACGTTTACGGCCGGGTGGCCCGCACCCTGATGCAGTACGCCGACCAGGAGGAAGGCCGACTGGTGGTCTCGGAGCCCCTAACCCAGCAGGACATCGCCCACATGGTGGGGGCCTCGCGGGAGATGGTGAACCGGGTCTTCCAGGATCTGGTGCGCCAGGGCCTGATCCGCCGCGAGGGCCGGACCATCGTCCTGAGCGGCTTCTCCGCAGAGGTGGCCTGACCCTCCCTTATCGCGGGCCGCCCCGGAGCCTGACCGTCCAGGCCAGGTGGAAGGTGATGTCCGGGGCGGTCTCCACCAGCAGGTCTTCCGATACACCGAGGCGCAGCTCCCCCCAGCCGGTCAGGTCGAGCCCCGCGCCCAGCCGGAATTCGCCCGCGGTTCCGCCCAGCGGACGAGCCGGGCTGTCGTAGAAGGGGGAATGGAGGTCCACCTGCCCCCGCAGGGTGATGGGCCTCCAGGGTCGGAAGCCTGCCGCCAACCGCCCGAATCCCGCCCAATTCCGGTGCAGCCCGGACAGGACTTCCGAGCCGGTCATGCCCAACAGACCCGCGGCGCCGTGCACGGCCACCTCGCCATGCGCGGTGGTAATCGAGCGGTTGGCGCCCACCCAGGCCGCCAGGTCCCAGCCGCCGCTTCCGAGCAGATGATCGGGGCTGCCGGTAGGGGCCTCCAGGCGGATTCCCAGTGTGGCCGGGGCCGTCCCGGCCTTGCCGCGCATCAGCGGCAGCCGCAGCCCCAGCGCCACGTCCCCCGGCCCGGATCGGTGCCGGTCCAGGAACACCCCTTCTCCGCCATTCCCGTCCCTTACCCGGAAGAGCACCGCGTTCCTTGGCCGGATGGGCCGGCCCCCCTGGGGGAGCCCCAGCAGGCGGTGCCAGGTATCGATGGGCTGATCCAGCGATCCCCCTGCGTGCCGTACATAGGGAGCCTCCAGCGTCCAGCCGCCCGTGCCCGCCGGAAGCGGTCCGGAAAGGGCCAGCGTGAGCCGCTGCGTCTCGCCGTCGAACAGCACGCCGGTGCCCGCGGCGGACTCGATGGTGTCGTGGCTGGCCCAGTCGAGGTGCAGCCGGGCGGTGAAAGGCTGTCGTCCAGGGGTGAGCGGCTCCGTGCTCCGCGGCAGGCCGTAGATGTGGGAAACCGGAGAGAGCGTCGCCGTGACGAAGGACGGGCGGAGGGGGTTGTCCGTCGCCGCCCGGGGCGGAGAGGAAGGCGCCAGGCAGGCCAGGATGCTCAAAATGGTGCCGAGGATCGGCGCCTTCCGGGGAATCTGTGTCAAAGCGCACAAACGGAGAGTTGCGGAATGAGGGAGGGATAGTACCTTAAAAGGCTTCCTTCGGGGACGGGATTGCTCGGTAGCTGTCGGGGAGCCCCTGCGGTTCGGGGCTCCCCGAAGCCGTTCGCTGCACGGGACGGGCCGGCTCCGGGGGAGTGAAGAAGTGGGTCGGCCGGTGCTCCGGTCCGGGCGAAAAAGGGGAAAACGGCAAAAGGAGGCCGTAATGAAGGGGGTTAAGGGTTCATTGTGCGCCGCTGCTCTAGTGACGCTGATCGCACTTTCCGCGTGCGGAGGCGGTAGTGGCGGCGGTGGTGGAGGGAGCGACGATCTGAGCGGGTACGATGCGAGCAGCCTGAGCGGCGTCACCATCGACAGCGGCAACGTCGATGAAGTGGGCGAGGTCGGGGGAAGCGGCGGGAAATCCCTCGGGGACCTCTCCAGCTCCGACTTCCAGGATCTGGTCATTAGCGGCGTGCACGGGGGCGGAGCGGAAGATTCCGGCCGGTCGGCCTCGGTGGCCGAGCTCACGCGCATTGCCATCACCAAGGTCCTGGAGCGTACCGACGGCTCCGCGAGCGTTGCGGGCCTGGTGCAGGAGGAAAACTGCGATTCCGGATCGGTGGCCGTGGTGGAGGAGGGTACGAGCAACGGCGCCCTCGATGCCGGGGACCGCTTCGAGGTGGATTTCGATAACTGCGTCATCACCTACGGCGGGTTCTCGAGCTTCACCTACGACGGCGGCTTCGAGCTGGAGGTGAAAACCCTCACGGGGGATATCAGCGACGATTCCGCCGATTGGAGCTACAAGTTCGTCCTGACCTACAAGCCCTGGTCCATCAAGGGCAGCGGCGGGTTCAGCATGGACCTGCTGATCGACGGGCAGCTGGTGCAGACGGGCAGTTGGAACAGTACTTCCGAGCTGCTCACGGTGGGGCTGACCACCGGGTCGGACAAGGATTACTGGGTTTTCCGGGACAACGAAACGGATGTGGTGATCGGCTACGCGGACTTCGATGCGCAGCACGAGATCGACAAGTCCGGCAGTACCAACACCTTCGAAACCACCATTACCTCCACGCACATCACCGGCAGTGCCGGGGTGCTGGGGGACGGTTCCTATCGGATCACGGTGAACACCGAGTCGGGCAAGCCGCTCGCGGGGGATGTGAACGGCAACCCGAGCTCCGGCGTGGTGACCATTTCCGGCGCCGGCGGGGCCCGTGCCCGGGTGGATGCCGGCGATGGCGCCTGTAACCCGGGGACCAGCTACATGCTTCTGTTCGATGATGGCTCGGGCTTCACTTCGAAGGGATGCAAGAACTGGGATTAGCCTGTTCCGTCCTGCCAACCCGAAAAGGGCGGCCTGGGGCCGCCCTTTTCGTTTTTCGGTCCGGTGGGCTCCCGATGGCAATGCCGAGAGCGGCTGGTAAGCCGGAGGGGCGGAAAAGGCGCTGCGAAAAGCCGATGGCGTGCGGGAAGGCGGACGCCCCCTTCCGGTTCGAAGGGGGCCAGGATGAGACCGCGGGCCGGGTCCCGCTGGCCGTTCGCGAGGCTCCGCTCAGCTCTGGCAGGCCGGACAGAAGACGGAAGCCCGCCCCTGGATCTGGCGCTTCTCCAGCGGACCGCCGCACTTGGGGCAGTCCTCGCGCTCCTCGGAACGTGCCCGTGTCAGGAAGGACTTGGGGAGCTGCTGGGGGTTGGCCTGGCACTGCACGGCCTTCTGCAGGGTGGCCCGGACCGCCTCGCGCAGCCGGTCGGCTTCCTCGTCGCCGAGGTCCGAGGCGCGGCGGTCGGGTCGGATGCCCGCCTGGAACAGGATCTCGTCGGTGAACAGGGGGCCGAGGCCGGCGATCAGGGTGGGCTCCAGCAACAGGCCCTTGATTTGGGCGCGGCGGGCCTGCAGGGCTTCCCGCCACTCCTCCGGATCCGGGCTCCCGTTGAGGGCGTCGGGGCCGAAAGTGCCTAGGTCCGGCACTTCCTCTTCGTCCTGGATGAGGGTCAGCCAGGTGCGTGCCTGGGGGTCCACCACCGCAAGGCCGCCGCCGTCCTGGAACAGGAGGCCCAGGCGGGTGTTCTTCGGGGGCTCTTCCTGGGGCCGGACCTGCTGGATCGCGGCGCTATTGCTCAGGCTGAGCAGCAAGACGCCCTTCTGGGCGACCTCAAGGAGGAGGTAGTGCCCGAAGCGGGCGATACCGGTGAAGGAGGCGCCGAGCAGCCCCGCCCGCAGCTCTTCGGAGGGGAAATCCCGCAAGAGGCGCTCGTCCAGCACCGTGAATGCCTGGAGCGGCCGATTGAGGATTTTCGGATCGAGGCGTTGGCGGCTGATTTCGAGTTCGGGTAGTTCCGGCATGGTTTCCGTTCGTGGCGGAATGGGGGCCGAGCTGTCATGCTTCGGGTCTCGCGGAGCGAGAGGGTATCAGCTTCCCGGTGGGTGTGCATCGTCGGCCCGAGGAAATTTTGCCACGAATATGATACAAGGTTGTCGCATGAAACGGGCATCGGGCAGATCATGACAAATATTCCCTGGAATCCGCTAGCCTCCGCCCTGAACCGCGCCTCCACCCAGACGGGGGGTGCTGGTCGCGGGGACGCCGGTGCCGGGTTTCAGGCCCGGCTGGACGGCCTGACCGCCCGTGGGGGCGGCGTTCCCGACGGCAGCCCCCTGGATGCGCGCCTGCTTGCGACACTGGCCCGGCTGGTGCAGCAGCGCCTCGCCTACGGCGGCATGGCCATCCTTTCCGGCGGCCAATCCCCCGGCGGCATGGGGGGCATGGGCTCCGGAGGGGGCATCTTCGCCGGTCTGTCCGGCTGGGGAGCCGCCGGGGCCCCCGGAGGCCGCCAGCAGGCGCAGCCGGCCCGGCTTTCCGAGGCCCTCTCCCGGCTGACCGGACGGGCCGCCGCCCCGGAGTCTGAGTCCGGCGGCGCGCCGGGGGCGAGCGCGGCACCCGCCGCTCCGGGAAGCGCTTCCGGTGCGTCGAACAAGTCCGCCCGGGTGGACTCCGAAGAAGGATCCGACAATGCTGATGCGCCCCCCGAGCGCAAGGAGGGCGGCACGGTGAAGACGGCCGTGGCGCCCGCCGCCTCGGAAGAGGAGGAGGGCCCCTACGCGGACCTGATCCGCGAGGCCTCGGACCGCCACGACCTTCCCGAGGAGCTGATCCGCTCGGTGATCCGCGTGGAAAGCGACTTCCAGCACGACGCGGTCTCCTCCGCCGGCGCCCAGGGCCTCATGCAGCTCATGCCCGAGACCGCCAAGGACCTGGGCGTCACCGATCCCTTCGATCCGCGGCAGAACATCATGGGTGGCAGCCGCTACCTCAAGCAGCTGCTGAGCCGTTACGACGGCGACCGGGACATGGCGCTGGCCGCCTACAACTGGGGCATGGGCAACCTGGAGCGCCATCCCGAGCGCATGCCCGACGAGACCGTGCGCTACGTCCACAAGGTCAACAGCCTGCTCGCCTGAAACCGCACGCCGGCGGCGCGTTGTGGGGGCGACCTCCGGTCGCGACGCCGTTGCCGAACGATGTTGCGGGCTTTTTCCGCATGTCGTGACCGGAGGCCGCTCCCCCATAAGCTGGCCGGGCTGTGTCCCCGTTCTATCATGAAAGGCTTGGGGAGGCCGTTCCCTCAAAGGCGGGTCGGATCCTGTCTCCGCCCCCGACTTCCGCCCACGGGCCGCGCTTCCGCGATTTGCCCGGCCTGTGTCACAATTCCGAGTTTCGGAGGTCCCGGCCCGCATCCGTGGTGCCGGGGCCTGTTCGTCAGGGGAACCCAAGATCGGCAGGACCGCCATGGAGCGTGAATACAACCCCCAAGCGGTAGAGCAGGCCGCCCAGGCCCGCTGGGAAGCGGAGGACGCCTTCGCCGTGGACGAGGATCCGGAGCGGGAGAAGTTCTACTGCCTCTCCATGTTCCCGTATCCCTCCGGGCGCCTGCACATGGGCCACGTGCGCAACTACACCATCGGCGACGTGATTGCCCGCTACCAGCGCATGGAGGGCAAGAACGTCCTCCAGCCCATGGGCTGGGACGCCTTCGGTCTGCCTGCCGAGAACGCCGCCATCAAGCACGGCACCTCCCCGGCGCGGTGGACCCGGGAGAACATCGAGGAGATGCGGGTCCAGCTCAAGCGCCTGGGCTTCGGCTACGACTGGAATCGCGAGCTCGCCACCTGCGACCCCGAATACTACAAGTGGGAGCAGTGGCTGTTCGTGCGCCTGCTCAAGGAGGGCTTGGCCTACCGCAAGCAGGCGGCGGTGAACTGGTGCCCCAATGACCAGACCGTGCTCGCCAACGAGCAAGTGGTGGAGGGGCTGTGCTGGCGCTGCGACACGCCGGTGGAGCGCCGCGAGATCGACCAGTGGTTCCTGCGCATCACCGACTACGCCGACGAGCTGCTGGACGAGCTGGACAACCTGCCCGGCTGGCCCGACGAGGTGCGGGCCATGCAGCGCAACTGGATCGGCCGCTCCGAGGGGGTGGAGGTTCGCTTCGACGTGGAGGCCGGCGATCGGGCGCTCTCGGTGTTCACCACCCGGCCCGACACCCTCATGGGCGTCACCTACGTGGCCGTGGCCCCGGAGCATCCCCTGGCTCAGAATGCTGCCGAGCGGGACGGCGACGTGGCCGCCTTCGTGGAGCGCATGCGCCACCGCTCCACCGCCGAGGGTGATCTGGAGGCCCAGGAGAAGGAGGGCATTCCCACCGGCGACTATGTGCTGCATCCCATTACCGGGGAGCGGCTTCCGGTCTACGCCGCCAACTTCGTGCTTATGGAATACGGCGAGGGCGCGGTGATGGCGGTTCCGGGGCACGACCAACGCGACTTCGAGTTCGCCGGCAAGTACGGCATCGACATCCGCGTGGTCATCACCCCGGAAGACGAGGAACTGGAGCCGTCCGGGATGGAGGAGGCCTTCACCGAGCCCGGCGTGCTGAAGAATTCCGGCGAATTCGACGGCCTCGATTCCGCCCGCGCCTTCGAGGCCATCGCCGACAAGCTGGCGGCCCTTGGCAAGGGCGAGCGCCGGGTCAACTATCGGCTGCGCGATTGGGGCGTCTCCCGCCAGCGTTACTGGGGCGCGCCCATCCCGGTGGTGCACTGCGATTCCTGCGGGGCGGTCCCGGTGCCGGAGGAGGACCTGCCGGTGGTGCTGCCCGAGCTGGAGCTCCACGAGGCCGGCTCGCCGCTCAAGCAAACCCCGGAATTCCACGAAACCGCCTGCCCGGAGTGCGGCGGCGCGGCGGTACGCGAGACCGATACCTTCGACACCTTCATGGAATCCTCCTGGTACTTCGCCCGCTACGCCTGCCCGGACAGCGAGCAGGCCATGGTGGACGGACGGGCCCACTACTGGCTGCCCGTGGACCAGTACGTGGGCGGGGTGGAGCACGCCGTGCTGCACCTGCTGTACGCGCGCTTCTTCAACAAGCTCATGCGCGACGCCGGCCTCCTGGAGAACGACGAGCCGTTCAGCCGCCTGCTGACCCAGGGCATGGTGCTCAAGGAAGGCGCCAAGATGTCCAAGTCCAAGGGCAACGTGGTGGATCCGCAGGAGATGATCGACCGCTTCGGCGCCGACACCGTGCGGCTGTTCATCCTGTTCGCCGCCCCGCCCGACCAGGCCCTGGAGTGGCACGAGGAGGGCGTCCAGGGTATGCACCGCTTCCTCCATCGGCTGTGGCGGCTGGTGGCGGGCTTCGCGGAGGCTGGTCCCGCCCCGGCGCTGCCCGCCGAGCTTCCCGAGGAGGCCGTGGAGCTGCGCCACCAGGTCCATCAGCTGGTCCAGCGCGCCAGCCAGGACGTGCGCGAGCGCTACCACTTCAATACCGCGGTGGCGGCGGCCATGGAGATCACCAACGCCCTTGGCAAGCAGGCGGAGAACGGAGACCCGGCCATGCGGGCGGTGGTGGGCGAGGGCCTGGGTGCCGTGGTGCGCCTGCTCGCGCCCATGACCCCACACATCGCCAGCGCCCTTTGGCAGGGGCTCGGCGGGGAGGGCGCCGTGGAGCGGGCCGCCTGGCCCGAGGCCGATCCGGTCGCCCTGGAGCGCGATACCGTGCAGCTGGTGGTGCAGGTGAACGGCAAGAACCGCGCCCAGATCCAGGTGCCCGCCGACGCCGGCGAGGAGACCATCCGTGAGCAGGCCCTGGCCAACGAGCGGATCCGTGAGCTCGTGGGCGAGACCCCGGTGCGCAAGGTGATCGTTGTGCCGGACAAGCTGGTGAACGTGGTGGCCAAATGAAGGGTGGGCCGCTTTTGGGGCGGATGCTGCTGTTCGCGGTGCTCGTCGCCCTGACGGCCTGCGGCTACCGCTTCCCCGGAGGCGGCGGCTTCCCGGGCGGCATTCAGAGCGTCTACCTGGAGGTGGACCCGGAGGATTCGCCCCTGGCCCAGGCCCTGGAGGAGACCCTAAGCCGCGACCGCAACGTGGAGCTGGTCGCGTCCCCGGCGGCGGCCGATGCGGTGCTGCAGGTGCAGGGCGGCGAGATCAGCAGCAGCTCCGCGGCCATCGGCGAATCCGGCGTGGCCACGGAGTACGAGGTGGCGGTGCGCGCCGATTATCGCCTGATCCGGGACCGGGCCGCGGGCGACGGGGGAGCGCGAGAGCCGGCGGAAGAAGCCGCCGGCGAGCAGGACCGGGAGGCCGCGGCCGCGCCGGAAACGGAAGGGGCCGCCGACGGGGCCCCGGCCCGCGGTCCCGTGGTGATCCGCAAGCGCGAAGGCCTGGAGGTGACCAGCACCTATCCCTTCGACGCCGGCTCCAACCCGGCGGCGGAGGAGGCCAACAAGCGACGGGCCGGGCGGCAGGCGGCGGAGGAGCTGGCGGACCGCATCTTGGAGTCCATCAAGACCGGCTTCTAGGGCGCTTCCCCGGTGCGCTACCTCGTCTGTGGGATCGGCCTCCGGCCGCGACTTGCCGGAAGGACCTATTCATCGCGGTCATGGACCGTTCCCGCAAGCCTCCGCAGGCAAGGGCGGGGCAGGCAAATGCGAGCCACAATACCGAGGAAGCCCTGACCATGGCCCTGCGCTCCGTCGAGGAACTGGAAAAGCGTCTGCGGGGCTCTGCACCGCCGGTGGTCCTGGTCCACAGCGACGCCCCGCTCCTGCGGGAGGAGGCGGCGCGCAGCGTGCGGTCCGCCGTGCTGGCGGATCCCGAGGTGGAGCGTCACGCCTTCCGGGCGGACGACCAGGTGGACTACACCGTCATCCGCCAGGAGCTGGCGGCGCCCTCCCTGTTCGCCGCCCGGCGCCTGGTGGAGATCCATTACGGGGGCGGGGCGCCCAAGGACGAGGGCGGCAAGTGGCTGCAGGAGTACTGCGCGAATCCCGCGCCGGACGTGGTTCTGTTGCTGACCACCGGGTACCAGTCCAAGCAGGCCCAGAAGAAGAAATGGTTCCAGGCGGTGGAGGCCGCCGGCGAGACGCTGGCCCTGTTCGCGCCGCGCCGGGGGGAGCTCCCCAACTGGCTGCGCGGGCGGCTGGCCGCGCACGGTCTGGAGGTTTCGCGGGATGCCCTCACCCTGTTGGCGGAACGGGTGGAGGGCAACCTGGAGGCCGCCGCCGGGGAGGTGGAGAAGCTGGTGCTCCACGTGGGCGGTGGTCCGGCGACTCTCGACACGGACGCCGTGCTGGCGGCGGTGGGGGACCAGGCCCGTTTCTCGGTCTTCGACCTCGCCGAGGCGGCGCTGGCCCGCGAGCCCCGGCGGGTGGTGCGGGCGCTCGGCGCCCTGCGCGCGGAGGGCACCGAGCTGCCGCCGCTGGTGGGCGCCCTGGCCCGGGAGGTGCGCAACCTGATTATCCTTCGGGACCGCTATCGGCGCGGCGGGGACCTGGAAGCCGCCTGCAAGGAGCTGCGGCTGTTCCCGCCGCGCAAGCAGGTGGCCCAGAAGCTGGCCCGCACGCTCCGAGACGGCGAGGCGGAGGCCGTGCTGCAGGCGCTCGCCCGGGTGGACCGCATGAGCAAGGGGGTAGCGGGCGGTGATCCCTGGAGCACCCTGGAGAATGCCGTGCTGGCGCTGGCCGGCGTGGATACGGGGCTGGTGGCAGAGGCTTGAGACACAAGGTGCCCACTCTGGCGGGTCGGGGCTCCGCGGCCTAAGGGAGTCCATGTGGGAGCGGCCGCCCCCGCCGCGATCGAACCTGCCGGATCCTTCGGGGCTGCTTCCCGAACGGGTGTGAATGGAAGGCCGCAAATGCAGAAGCGGTTCAGGGAGAGAGGACCATGGACGACGTTACCGCATACGTGCAGGAGCTGGGCCGCTCGGCCCGCGAGGCGGCTCGGCAGATGAACCGGCTCGATCCGGGGCTGAAGGACCGTGCCCTGCTGACCATGGCGGACCGCATCGAGGCCCAGGCCGCGGATATCCAAGCTGCAAACCGCGAGGACCTGGAACGGGCACGTGCCGAGGGGCTGGACCCCGCCCTGGTGGATCGCCTGGAGCTCACCGGAGACCGGGTGGCGGCCATGGCGGACGGCCTTCGGCAGGTGGCCGGGCTGCCGGACCCGGTGGGCGCCATCAACGGCCTGAGCACGCGGCCCAGCGGCATCCAGGTGGGCAAGATGCGCGTGCCCCTGGGCGTCATCGGTATCATCTACGAGTCGCGTCCCAACGTCACCGCCGACGCCGCGGCGCTGTGCCTGAAGTCCGGCAATGCCGCCATCCTGCGCGGCGGCAAGGAGGCCCTCTCCTCCAACCGCGCCATCAGCCATATCATGCGCACGGTGCTTGCCGAGGTGGGCCTGCCCGAGGGGGTGGTGTCCGTGATCGATACCCCGGACCGCGCCGCGGTGGGCGCTTTGCTGACCATGCCGGAATACGTGGACATCATCATCCCGCGCGGCGGCAAGGGCCTCATCGAGCGCGTTGCTGCTGATTCCCAGGTGCCGGTGATCAAGCACCTGGAGGGGGTGTGCCACACCTATATCGACGCCGACGCGGACCTGGACCAGGCCGCGTCTATCGCCCTCAACGCCAAGACCCAGCGCTACGGTACCTGCAACACCATGGAGACCCTACTGGTGGACGCGGCGGTGGCCGAATCGGTGCTGCCCCATCTCGGCGAGCGGTTCCGGGACGCCGGCGTGGAGCTGCGCGGCTGTTCCCGGACCCGGGAGCTGGTGCCCGGCGCGGCGGAGGCCAGCGAGGAGGACTGGTCCACCGAGTACCTGGGCCCCATCCTTGCGGTCCGGGTGGTGGCGGACCTGGACGCGGCCCTGAGCCACATCGCCGAATACGGCTCCGGCCACACGGACGTGATCGTCACCGAGAGCTATTCGCGGGCGCGGCGCTTCCTCCGCGAGGTGGACTCCTCCTCGGTGATGGTGAACGCCTCCAGCCGCTTCGCCGACGGCTACGAGTACGGACTCGGCGCGGAGATCGGCATCTCCACCAACAAGCTCCACGCACGCGGCCCCGTGGGCCTCGAGGGCCTGACCACGGAGAAGTTCGTGGTCCTGGGCTCCGGCCAGACCCGCGGTTGAGCGCGCATTGAGCCCGGAGGCCGAAGCGCGCGATCCCTTGGAGGGAACAGGTCCGCTGCTGCTCCTGGGCGGGACCTTCGATCCCGTCCACTTCGGCCACCTGCGGCCGGGGGAGGAGGTTCGTCAGCGGGTGGGTGCGGAGCGGGTGGTGCTGGTGCCTTCCGGGGAGCCGCCGCACCGAACCGCCCCGAAGACCCCGGCGGCCCACCGCCTCGCCATGACCCGAAAGGCGGTTTCCGGCCATCCCACCCTGGGCGTGCTGGACTGGGAGGCGGAGGCCTCCGGTCCCTCGTACACGGTGCGTACCCTGGAATGGCTCAGGGAACGTTTGGGGGAGCGGCCCATACTAATTATTATAGGCAGTGACGCCTTCACCCAACTGAACCACTGGCACCAGTGGGAGCGCATGCTCGAGCTGACCCATATCGCCGCCGTTCGCCGTCCCGGAACCTCCCTGGAGGCGCTGGATCCGGAGCTTTCCGGCGCGTTGGAGGGCCGTTGGACGAAGGATCCTGCCGTGCTCCACGAACGTCCGGCCGGGTCGGTCATGGCCTTCGATGTGACCCGCCTCGATATCAGCGCCACCGCCATCCGGACCATGGTGGCGGCGGGGGAGAGCCCGCGCTTCCTGCTGCCCCAGCAAGTGGAGGAATACATCTCAGCCCATGGCCTCTATCGCCAAGAACCGTAAGCCGACCGCGAACAAGGAAGAAGCGGACCGCATGCTGGAGATCATCCAGACCGTCCTCGACGACCGCAAGGCCAAGGATGTCCAGACCCTGGATGTATCGGAGCGCAGCGGGTTCGCCGATTATTTCGTCATTGCCACCGGAACGTCGGATCGCCATGTGGGATCCATCGCCGACCACCTCCAGGAAGAGGTCAAGCATGCCGGTTTCCAGCCCAACGGCATCGAGGGCGCGGAGAGCGGTGACTGGATACTCCTCGACCTGGGTGGCGTGATCGTGCACGTCATGCGCGCCGAGACGCGGGCCTTCTACAACCTCGAAGAGCTCTGGACCGACATCCTGTCCGGGGAACCGGACAGCGGCTCCGGACCGGCCTCCGAGCACTAGGCCGGTCCGGCGCCCGGATGCGCGATTCCTCCTCCCTCTACCTCGCCAGCCGTTCGCCCCGCAGGGCGGAGCTCCTGGATCAGATCGGCGTCCCCCACCAGCCCGTGGAGTCCGAGGTGGACGAGGCTCCGCGGGCCGGGGAGCCGCCGGCTTCCTACGTGGAGCGCCTCGCTCGGGACAAGGCCATGGCCGGGGCCGGAGTCCTCGGCCTCCCGGACGGCCGAGGTACCCTGGTTCTGGGGGCGGACACCGCCATCGAGCTGGACGGAGCGATACTGGGTAAGCCCCAGGATCCCGGCGGTGCCCGCCGCCACCTTACCGCCCTCTCGGGACAGGAGCACGAGGTCCTGTCCGCGGTGGCCATCAGCGACGGACACACAACCGAAAGCCGCCTGAGCCGAACCCGGGTGCGCATGCGGGCGCTTGAGGCGGACGAGATCGAAGCCTACATCGAAACGGGCGAGCCCATGGACAAGGCCGGTGCCTACGCCATTCAAGGCCGGGGCGCCGTGTTCGTGGAGCGGATTACCGGAAGCTACTCCGCGGTCATGGGCCTGCCCCTGTACGAAACGGACCAGCTATTGCGGAGATTCGGGGCCGGGGCGTTTTGAGCGGGAGCGAGATCCTGATCAACGTGACCCCGCAGGAGGTGCGGGTCGCCATCGTCGAGAACGGCCTCCTGCAGGAGGTCCACATTGAGCGGCCCCGCTCGCGGGGGATCGTCGGCAACATCTACAAGGGGCGGGTGGGCCGGGTCCTGCCCGGCATGCAGGCGGCCTTCATCGACATCGGCCTGGAGAAGGCGGCCTTCCTGCACGCCTCCGACGTGCTGCCCCCGGAGGGCACGGATCTGCCGCGCAACGGCGAGGAGCCGAAGATCACCGACCTCTTGAGCGAGGGCGACGAGGTGGTGGTCCAGGCCAATAAGGACCCCCTGGGCACCAAGGGGGCGCGCGTTTCCACCCAGATCACCCTGCCGTCGCGCTTCCTGGTGTACATGCCCTACATCGAACGGGTGGGCGTGTCGCGCCGCATCGAGACGGCGGAGGAGCGCACCCGGCTCAAGGAGACCGTGGAGGCGCTCCATCCGCCCGAGGAGCCGGGCGGCTTCATCGTCCGTACGGTGAGCGAGGGGGTGCGCTCGGAGGAGTTCGAGCGCGACGTGCGCTTCCTGCGCCGCCTCTGGGAGTCCCTGCAGCAGGACATCCGCGCCGTGCGCGCGCCCGCGCTGGTGCACGAGGACTTCACGCTGCCCATGCGTGCCATGCGCGACATGGTGGACGAGCAGATGGACAAGGTGCGCATCGACTCCCGGGAGACCTGGGACCAGATCCAGACCTTCGCCCGCGACTTCGTCCCGGAGGTTGCCGACCGCATCGAGTACTACCCCGGCGAGCGGCCCATCTTCGACCTCTACTCGGTGGAGGAGGAGATCCAGCGCTCCCTGGACCGCACCGTCTACCTCAAGTCGGGGGGCTACCTGGTCATCGACCAGACCGAGGCGCTCACCTCCATCGACGTGAACACCGGCGGCTTCGTCGGCCGCAAGACCCTCGAGGAGACCATCCTCAAGACCAACCTCGAGGCCACCCAGGCCATCGCCCGCCAGCTCCGCCTGCGCAACCTGGGCGGCATAATCATCATCGACTTCATCGACATGGAGAAGTCCGACCACCAGGAGCGCGTGTTCCGCGCCCTGGAGTACGCGCTCTCCCGCGACCGCTCCAAGTCCCATCTGGTGGGCTTTTCCGAGCTCGGCCTGGTGGAGATGACCCGCAAGCGCACCCGCGAGTCGCTGGAGCGCACCATGACCGAGTCCTGTCCTTACTGCCAGGGCCGGGGCGTGGTGAAATCCCTCCAGACCGTCTGCTACGAGATCTTCCGCGAGACCCTGCGTGAAGCCCGCCAGTACCCCGCCGAGCAGCTCCTCATCCTGGCCAACCCCTCCGTGGTCGATCTCCTACTCGACGAGGAGAGCAAGGGCCTCGCCGACCTGGAGGCCTTCATCGGCAAGTCCATCACCCTGCGCTCCGAGGCCGGTTACACCCAGGAGCAGTTTGATGTGGTGGTGCTGTAGGGTTTTTTTCGGGATCAGGTAGCCAGCCTGTAACAGAGCAACGGCCCTCCTTGGTTTTGGAGGCCCCGCTTTGAATTTCCTTAGACCTTAACCGTTCTCTCCCATCAGTTATGGTCGATTGCCAGCCCGCTTGTTGATCATTTAAATCCCCGACACTGTTGACATTTTTTCATACCTATTTTGGGGTATTCCTAGATTGAAAAAAGGGGGGAGGTCTGAGGAGCTGCCTTGGACCTTCGTGCGGGACTATGGAGCACCTTGAAAGCGAATTACACCCCGAAGATTTCTTCTGGGCGCTGGCTAGTTCATGTCATTTGAACCGGATTCCCTTTGAGTCCGGACAAGCCCTGGAGTGTTTCCCTCCGCCTTACGATCAGGCCGAAATACTTTCGGCTTTGGGCGAATATGGCGTTGAGGCGGAAACAAAACAGATAGGAAAGCATGGCCTAGAGGGGCTGGATGTTCCTTGTCTAGCCTTTTTCCAGTCCGACGGTGATGAAGAAGCGGGTGAATGGGAAGAGCAGCAAGGTGAGGAGGAGTATGGAGGAAACACTGTTCGCCCTGCCCTAATAGTTGAATCCAATGAGAATAAGCTGACCTATTTCATCCCGGATGAGGAACAGCCTAGAACGCTGCCTATCTCGGCTTTCAAGGTGCATTTTAAATCTGAGGTGGTTGTCCTACGGGCAGTCGAAGACGATGGAGGCGCCGAACCGGAGGGTATAGAGAACAGACAGTCTTTCGGCTTCCGCTGGTTCATCCCCGAGCTGCTTCGCTACAAGCCCATTTGGCGGGACGTCCTGCTGGCTTCCTTGTTCATTCAGGTCCTGGGCCTTGCCACCCCCTTGTTCACCCAGGTCATCATCGACAAGGCCATCGTTCACGAGGCGCTGAACACCCTGGGTGTGATCGCCGTGGCGCTGTTCATGTTCATGGTCTTCAGCTCGGTAATGACCTGGGTCCGGCAGTACCTGATCATCCA